>JBNKOT010000251.1:0-2872 GCA_050294855.1 Draconibacterium sp.
TCCTTAAAAACTAAAATTGAAAGCCTGGAAGCCGAAGTCTCGAAGGTAAATACGGTTGTCGATCAAAAGAATTTTGAAATTGGAAATCTAAAAAACCAATCAAAAGCGCTGGAAGAAAAAATTCAGGACAAAGAAAAAAACCTTACAAAATTGCAAACCGATTTGCAAAAGGTAAAAACAGAAACCGACAAACTTAAATCTCAAATAAAAACTAAAGATGCCGAAATTACCAAACTTCAGAACAATGTAAATTTGTTGAAAAAGGAGATCGGCAACTAATCTATTCTGATATCAAAAACCACTAGCAAATGAAAAAAATACTATTTGTTCTGGCACTTTTACTCGCATTTTCGGGTAGCGGATTTGCGCAAAAGACAACTTCGCTTTTTAACGGTAAAAACCTGGATGGCTGGAAAATTCACGGCACCGAAAAATGGTATGTCGAAGACGGACTTTTAGTTTGCGAAAGTGGCCCCGATAAACAATACGGATATCTTTCGACCGACAATAATTACGACGATTTTGAACTTTCTGTTGAATTCAAACAAGAGGCAAATGGAAACAGCGGTGTTTTTATCCGTTCTACTTTCGAAGGAACAAAAGTGAGTGGCTGGCAGGTAGAAGTAGCCCCGCCAAATCACGACACCGGCGGAATTTACGAATCGTATGGCAGAGGCTGGTTGATACAGATTGACGACGACAAAGAAAATATTCTGAAAATGGGTGAGTGGAATACCATGAAAGTTCGTGTGGTTGGCGGACGAGTAACAACCTGGTTAAATGGACAACAAATGGTAGATATTAATGACGATAAAATTGCTGCCGGAAAAGGTGCAATTGCGCTGCAAATTCACGATGGTGGCGGAATAAAAGTAAAATGGCGAAATTTATTGGTGAAAGAATTGTAGAAACTGCAACTACTTTTTCTTCGCTTTTTCCATCTTGTAATAACCAAAATATTCGATAATTGAAGCCCTGATTTGGTATTCGCTCGACATGTACGGAAGCACGTTTTCGCCGTTAAACCAGATCATAAAAGTATCGGCTTCGGCTTCTTTTAAGCCGGTGAGCATCATTACTTTTTCTTTGTTGTAATTTTTCGAATGCATTTCCCAGTTTTTCTCCAAAGCAATGGCCTCGCGTACATTACGTTTGCGTTTTTCTTTTCGGCTTAAATGATATTGCCAGTACGAAATTGGATTAAAAAATGCGGCAAGAATGGGTGGAGCTTCATTAAATGCATCGCCGCGAAGTTCGGGTGCAATATCGATGGGTTGACCGCCACCGATTCCCAAATCTATTCTATGCCGTTCTCCACTCACTTTTACTTCACCGACTGCATAATTCATGGGTTTTAAAATGAATGTAAAAACATCGTACTCGCTGTAGTTTCTGGGTACTTTTAATGTCGACTTTTCATAACCAACCGAGGTAATTACCAAACTGTCGATGTTGAGCATTTCGAGAAAAAAATAACCTTCGCCATTGGTAATTGTTCCACTGTGTGTGCGGTTGTTGATTATGTTTGCATAAGGAACAGCTGAACTATCGGCAGCACTAATAACCTGCGCTTTAAAATTAATCAGCATCGGATCTACCTCTTCGTCGTCGACCTGAGCAATACCCGACCATACAAATGCAAAACAGAATAATATGGATAGAAATATTTTCAAAGTTTATGTCTTAAAAGTAAAGTCCAAAATTATGTAAAAGATTTGTTCCTGTCGAAATATAACATATTTTAACCGAACTTTTAAGCATTTTTAAGGGGTTGATTTTACTATTGAGCAGGTGACTTCAAGTCACCTGCTCAATAAAATAATTTTATTTCATCGACGCAATGCGTTCCTCCAAAACTTTAATTTTGGCTTCGGCATCGGCTTGTTTGGCTTTTTCTTTGGCAACAACCGCCTCGGGAGCATTGTCGACAAAACGTGCATTACCGAGTTTTTTCATTACTGAATTTAAAAATCCTTTGGTGTATTTTAATTCTTCCTCGAGCTTTTTTAATTCCTCTTCCACATCGATAAATCCATCGAGTGGAATATAAAAAGTAGATGATTTTACCTGAAAAGAAGCTGCTCCTTTTACCTCTTCTGTAACCCGATTTAAAGCCGAAAGATTTCCGAGTTTGATCAGAATACTATTGAAGTTTTCATCAAATCCTTTATCTCCTTTTTGTGCCGAAACTTCGATGGCATCTTTAAACGCGATGTTTTTTTCTTTTCTGATTTTGCGAATTCCCGAAACTGCTTCTTTTACATCTTCGAAAGTGGCGAGCAATTCCGCATTAAAATTATTGTCTTTTGGAAGCTGACTCACCATAATACTTTCGCCTACATTTCTTTCTTCGAGCAACTGCCAGATTTCCTCGGTAATAAACGGCATAAACGGATGCATCAAACGCAACATCTGGTCGAACAAACCAAGTACTTCAGTATAAGTTTTCGCATCGATTGGTTTTTGGTAAGGTGGTTTTACCATTTCCAGTAACCAGCCCGAAAACTCATCGCGAACGGTGGTGTAAACAGTCATCAGTGCTTCCGAAATCCGGAACTGACTGAATTGCGAATCCAAAGTTTCAACTACTTCGTTTAATTTATTCTGAAACCATTCGATGGCTAATTTTGAATGTTCGGGTTGTTCGATTTCTGCAGAAACTTCCCAGTTTTTTACCAAACGGAAAGCATTCCATATTTTTGTTGAAAATCCTGCTCCCTGCTGCGGCAAACTTTCGTCGAACAATAAATCGCCACCAGCAGGCGAACAAAGTAACATTCCTACTCGCACACCGTCGGCACCGTATTTTGAAATTAAATCGAGCGGATCTGGTGAATTACCCAATGACTTCGACATTTTGCGCCGTTGCTCG
>JBNKOT010000252.1:0-10362 GCA_050294855.1 Draconibacterium sp.
GAATATTTATGCGCAAACCAGTTTAGAAAGAGTTGAACCGCCAATGTGGTGGGCTGGTATGAAATCACCCGATTTGCAATTAATGATTTACGGCGAAAACATTTCAACTACCGATGTTTCTATCAAATATCCTGGAGTGAAAGTGGAATCTGTAACAAAAGTAAAAAGCCCGAATTATCTTTTTATTGATCTAAAACTGGCAGAAAATCTTCAACCCGGCACTTTCGAGATACAATTTAAAACCGATGGAAAAGTGGTGGAAACCTATCGTTACGAATTGAAAAAACGCCTTGAAAAATCGGCTCAACGAAAAGGTTTTAACTCGTCTGATGTAATTTGTTTGATTACGCCCGACCGTTTTGTAAACGGAAACCCGGACAACGATGCTGTGGAAGGAATGAAAGAAAAACCCAACCGCAGCGATAAAGACGGTAGACATGGCGGAGACATTCAGGGAATGATTAATTCTTTGGATTATCTGCAAAAAATGGGATTTACCGCCATTTGGCTGAATCCGGTGCTCGAAAATAATATGACGCAGGTTTCGTATCACGGGTATTCAACTACCGATTTCTACAAAGTTGATGTGCGTTATGGTTCGAATGAAGATTATCGGAAATTGAATGACGAACTCGACAAACGCGGAATGAAACTAATTATGGACATGATCTTTAATCACTGCGGTTCGGAACATTGGTGGATGGAAGATGTGCCGATGGACGACTGGATCAACAATTATCCGGACTACAAAATTACATCGCATCGCCGCACGGTAAATCAGGATCCGCATGCTTCGAAAGTCGACCAGTCTGCAATGGTCGATGGGTGGTTTGTACCCTCCATGCCCGACTTAAACCAGCGGAATCCGTTTATGGAAAAATACCTCATTCAAAACAGTATTTGGTGGATTGAGTTTGTAGGATTGGAAGGAATCAGACAAGATACCTGGCCGTATCCCGATAAAGATATGATGAGCCGATGGACAAAACAAGTGCTCGATGAATATCCAAATTTTAATATTGTTGGTGAGGAATGGAGCATGAATCCGGCGATTGTTTCGTATTGGCAAAAAGGAAAATATAATTCGGATGGCTACAAATGTTATTTGCCAAGTTTGATGGATTTTCCATTGCAGAATTCGGTGAGTCTGGCCTTAAGAAACGAGGAGAGTTGGGACAGTGGATTAATGCAAATGTACGATGCTCTGTCCAACGATTTTCAGTACGCCGAACCGGGTAATCTGGTAGTTTTTCCGGATAACCACGATATGTCGCGCTTTTTTATGCAGGTTGGCGAAGATGTTGACTTGTTAAAAATGGGTGTTGCTTACTTTTTAACCACTCGCGGAATTCCGCAACTCTATTACGGAACCGAAATTTTAATGACGCACGAAGGTAGCGAGCATGGAAATATTCGTGCTGATTTCCCCGGTGGATGGGCAGGCGACAAAATAAATGCATTTACCGGCGAAGGACTAAGCGACGCGCAAAAAGACATGCAAATGTATGTGGCAAAAATTCAGAACTGGAGAAAAAGCAAAACAGTTATTCATAACGGCAAACTGATTCATTTTGTACCCGAAGAAGGAACTTACACTTATTTCAGGTACAACCGCGACGAGGCGGTTATGGTTATTCTGAATAAAAATTCAGAAGCAAAAACTGTTCAAACCGGCCGGTTTAAAGAAGTAATTTCGGGATATAAAAGTGGAGAAGAAATTATTTCCGGGAAATCGATTTCCGATATTTCAACAATAACTGTTCCTGCAAAATCAGCAGCAATTATTGAGTTGAAAAAATAGTTGCCTTGAAGGGGCAACCTATTTCAGCCCGGGGTAGCGCTCCGGGTAAAAAATTTAAATATAAAAGGCGTATTTTTAAACATGTGCTTTACTTTTAAAATCAAAAAACCGATGAAACAATTCATTTCCATTTTTTTAGTAGCAATGGTAATTTTTGCTTGCCAACCAGCTCAAAAGTCAGAACAAAATCAACCCGAAAAAAGGCAGGGGAAATTTGTGGTTTACCAGGTGTTTACTCGTTTGTTCGGTAACACAAAAACAACCAATAAATCTTGGGGGACGATCGAAGAAAATGGTGTTGGGAAATTCAATGATTTTACCGAAACAGCGTTGCAGGAAATAAAGTCGATGGGTGTTACGCACATTTGGTACACAGGTGTTCCGCACCACGACGTAATTGCCGACTATACAAAATACGGCATTAGCAACGACGACCCCGATGTGGTGAAAGGTCGCGCCGGCTCGCCGTATGCTGTAAAAGATTATTACAATGTCGATCCCGATCTGGCAGTAGATCCGGCCCAACGAATGGAAGAATTTGAGGCACTAATTGCGCGCACACACAAAATGGGGATGAAAGTAATTATCGACATTGTGCCAAATCATGTGGCACGCAATTATCATTCGATTTCTAAACCGGAAGGAGTTAGCGATTTTGGTGAAAACGACGATGTTTCGGTGGAATATAAACGCGATAATAATTTCTATTACATTCCCGGGAAACGATTTTTGGTGCCTGAGTTTTTGAAGGATTACCAACCGCTGGGAGGCGAAAAAAATGCCTTGTCTGATGGGAAATTTGATGAAAATCCAGCTAAATGGACTGGTAACGGAGCGCGAAAAGCACAACCCGGTTTTTACGATTGGTACGAAACCGTAAAAGTAAATTATGGAGTTCAACCCGATGGAACCTACGATTTTGATAGTTTGCCCGAAGGTTACGAGATAAAAGATTACAAAGCACACCATCAGTTCTGGCTCGACAAAAATGTACCGGATTCGTGGAATAAATTTCTGGACATTGCACTTTTCTGGCTCGAAAAAGGTGTCGATGGTTTTCGTTACGACATGGCCGAAATGGTTCCGGTTGAATTTTGGAGTTACATGAATTCAGCCATAAAAATGAAAAATCAGGAAGCTTTTTTATTGGCCGAAGTTTATAATCCATCGCTTTACCGCGATTATATTCACTTGGGTAAAATGGATTATTTGTACGATAAAGTGGAATTGTACGACACCTTAAAACACATTATACAGGGGCGCGGAAGTACCGACAATCTCCCGGCTATTCAGGAAGGATTGTCGGATATTGAAGGCCATATGTTGCATTTCCTTGAAAACCACGATGAGCAACGAATTGCAAGTGAAGGTTTTGCAGGTTCGGCAGAAAAAGGAAAACCGGCGATGGTGGTTTCTACCTGTTTGAGCACAGCACCTACAATGTTATATTTTGGTCAGAATGTTGGAGTTACTGGTGAGGGAAATCCGGGATTTGGAACAGAAACCAGAACCACGATTTTCGATTATTGGGGAGTTCCGGCACATCAGCGGTGGATGAACAACGGTACTTTCGATGGAAAAGAGCTAACTCCCGAAGAAAAAGCATTAAATGATTTTTATAAAACCTTATTGCATTTTTCGTCAGAGTCGACGGCACTAACCGGTGATTACAAAGAAATTCATCGTTTAAACCGGCAAGAAACAGATGGGTACACCGATAAGCAGTTTTCGTTTGTGCGGTGGAAAGGAGAGGAACGTTTAATTGTGGTTAGTAATTTTGATGCCTCATCGGGTTGCCGGTTTAAATTGGCAATTGATAAAAATGTAATTGCTCAGTGGAATCTTAAAAATGGAGTTTACCAATTAAGCGATCAACTTAGTGGAAAAGATAACTTTGAATTGGTGGTGGAAGATAACAACGCAAGCCTGAAACTAGAAATGGAACCGTTGGAGTCGTTCATCTTAAAAATCTAGTTTTAAAATTCAAAAAATAAGAATTGTAAAAAACTTATGTTGTTTATTATTAAAGCCTAAAACTAGCTGTTAATGGGACAAGTGAGTAGTTTACAAAGTTTTGTGAAATTAATCTCGATAAAAAAATAAAAATAAAATCACTTTTTGCAAACCTTTTTAAGAGTTTGGCGTTTGTATTGATACCAAGAGTGATTATAAAAATTTACTCACCATTATAGATGGTTTGGTTTTTGGTTTAGTTTAGGTTTAGGTTGATTGAGAAAAGGCTGGTTGCTGAACCAGCCTTTCTATTTTTTAAAGGAGAGTTTTTTTTGAAAAGCCATCCTTTTTTTATATTCCAAAATTAATTATTTCAAAATCGTTTCGATCAAATTTAATTCTTCCGCTGAAAATGTAATGTTTTTTAATGTTTCCACATTGTCGTCGATTTGTTGAACCGAACTTGCACCAATCAGAACAGAGGTAACTCTTTTGTCTTTTAGTACCCAGGCCAGTGCCATTTGTGCCAGCGACTGTCCGCGTTTCAATGCTATTTCGTTTAACTTTTGTACTTTTCCGATGGCAGCTTCCACTTCATTTCCCTGAAGAAATCCCCACGATTTGGCAGCCCTCGATCCTTCGGGAATTCCTTTTAAATATTTATCGGTGAGTAAACCTTGAGCAAGTGGCGAAAACGGAATACATCCAATTCCTTCCTCTTCCAGCACATCCATTAAACCTTCTTCTACCCAGCGCACAAACATCGAGTATTTGGGCTGATGAATCAGACAAGGTGTTCCGAGTTCTTTTAAAATTTTGGCTGCTTCTTTCGCCATATCGGCCGGATAATTCGAAATGCCAACATACAATGCTTTTCCTGATCTCACGGCACGATCGAGCGCCATCATTGTTTCTTCGAGCGGAGTGTCAGGATCGGGGCGATGCGAGTAGAAAATATCCACATAATCCAATCCCATTCTTTTTAAGCTTTGGTCGAGACTGGCCAGAACATATTTGCGGCTTCCCCATTCGCCATATGGTCCGGGCCACATCAGGTAACCTGCTTTCGACGAAATAATCAATTCGTCGCGGTAAGCTCTAAAATCCTGTTTTAAAATTTTCCCAAAATTTTCTTCTGCCGATCCGGGAGGTGGACCGTAATTATTTGCCAGGTCGAAATGAGTAATTCCCAAATCGAAAGCGTGGTGCAACATTTGTTTTCCGTTTTCAAAGGTGTCAACTCCTCCGAAATTGTGCCACAAACCAAGCGAAACAGCCGGTAATTTTAAACCCCATTTCCCGCAGCGGTTGTACTGCATGTTATCGTAGCGCGATTCTTTTGCTTTATAAGTCATATTAGTTTCGTTAATAATATAATTTTAAAGGTAGAAAAGATAGTCGGAACATGGAAAATACAAGCCGGAAGATTTAACCAACTTTGTAAGTTTTTATCGATCGATGCAAACAGTTAATTATCATTATAAAGAATAGAAGCCTGCTGTATTTTGAGAAAAGAAGTTTTTGTTTGAAGTAATCTTTCAGAAATATCGTCTAAAATATTCATGTAATTGATATAAGCGAGATAGGGACTTGAAAATGGGTTGTAATGAATTTCGCGGTATTTTTTATGAATAAAAAGATCGTTCATGTAGTAGAGAAATTCTTTGTCCTGAATAATCTCCCACTCGGTGATAAAAGAGTTGTCGGCAGAAGAAAACTGAAACAATCGATTTACTTTTTGTTGTTTTTCAAATGCATCGGTTTGCAAAGAATTTTTTAACCAGGAATCGCGAAGTTTAAACTGCTGGCATAACTTGTCGCTTAAATTATCCTCGCACGAAAAATGCTTGTACGAGCGAATTATTTCGTGGGGTGACGAAAAGATAATTTCAGGATCGGCCAGCATTTTTTTAATGACCAGTGTCCAGGTTTCAGGACTGTATTTATTCGTTTTTTGCTTTGCTTGTGTGGGATTGTAATAAACAATTAGCGGATTGAATTTCGGCATATTTCTTTTTATCTTTTCGAAAAGCAAATCAGAAAAAGTGTCTGGATTTTTGTACTGATTGTAATTGATATGCTGAAAGAATTCACTTATTTTATTGTTGATCAAATAAACTTTGGCGATAGTTTTTTCATGATTACAATTCGTGTTTTGTAGATTAAGCATTGTTGCTCCTTGTTGATTTATATAAGCAAAAATGCCTTTTTTGCTTCTGTTTATGGTAGTTTTTAAAAGTTTTTGGGCGCCTACAGGAGAATGAGCGATAAATATTTGCGGTGTTTTTCCAAAAATAGATGAAACGGTTGTGTCGTGTAATTTAATCTGCCTGGTCAGCAATTTTTCGTTGATAAAAGGCACCAACGAATTCGACCAGGGTTCAGACAAAATTTCAATACAATTGTTTTGTTCTAACTCAAAAAGCTGATCAATTATTTCGGGTGCATACTTTTGAAAAAGTTTTAAGGCAATTCCTGAAACTGAAACGGCGGCCTTAAACCTGCCTGCCGATTCGATAGAAAGATTTCGTAACGATATTAAAAAGGGGCCTAAATTTTCGGAACTTAGTGCAGTTACCCGGTTTTTGATTTCTGTTTCGTCGAAATATCGATGTTCCCGGTTGATATTAAAAAACCGGTAATTCCGTTGAATGGCCGGAATGTGGATTTTAATGCACATGCAAAAGTGAGTCATTTTATTGCGTTTTTAGGCGCGCACAAATTGTTCGTACACGTTTATTATTTTTGATGCAGAATTTTTCCAGCAAATTTTTTGTACTTCCTCCTTTCCGCTACGTACCAACATCTTTTTTAATACAGGCCGGTTTAAGATGCTGTAAACTCCATCTGCCATGGCTTCGGTATCCCAGTAATTCATTTTTAAGGCGTGCTCAACAACCTCCGATACACCCGATTGATTCGAAATTATTACCGGCACATTGCAAAACATGGCTTCCAGCGGGCAAATTCCAAAAGGTTCGGAAACCGAAGGCATAATAAATACATCAGATTGATAAAACATTTGCTGCACTCTGTCGCCTTTTAAAAATCCTGGAAAAGAAAAATGATCGCCAATTTTTAAGCGATTCACCAACTCCATCATTTCCTTTAACATGTCGCCGCTTCCGGCCATTACAAAGGTTATATTTTTCATCCGCGACAGAATAATCTGTGCTACTTCGACAAAATATTGCGGCCCTTTTTGTACCGTAATCCGCCCCAAGAAAGTAACTACTTTGTTTTTTCTGAAGGAAATATTTTGTGGTTTTTTGCGATGCAAAAATGCTTCAACGCCGTTATGTACGGTGATAATTTTTTTTGGATCGATCGAATATTTTTTCTGAACGATGGAGCGGGTGTGGTTGCTAACGGTTATAATTCCGTCGGCGGCATCCATTCCGGCTTTTTCGATTTTAAAAACATCGGGATTTGCGTTTCCTCCGCTACGGTCAAAATCGGTGGCATGCACATGAATAATTAATGGTTTACCACTTATTTTTTTTGCCAGTATTCCGGCCGGAAAAGTCAGCCAGTCGTGAGCATGAATAATGTCGTAATTTTTTTGTTTGGCAATGTGTTCGGCCACCACAGAGAAATTGTGGATTTCGGTCATTAAATCGGGATTGTATTTTCCGGTAAACTTTATCGATTTTAACTTTTCAACTTTACCCGGGAAAGCAATTTCTTTTTCCGATTCGAGCCACTTTTTATAATCATCGGGATCGGTATAAGGAACCAAACCCGACTGAACACGAATGCAAGTGTAAGGCGCTTTAAAACGTTCTGTTTTTATTTTACTTTCAATTATGTCGATCTGGTTGGCACCTATTAACTGCATGTTTTCAACCGGTTCGTTGCCATAGGCTTTTGGAACAACAAATGTTAAATCTATATCAGGATACTCGGTTAAGGCTTTTGTAATTCCATAACAGGCAGTGCCCAATCCTCCTGAAATGTGTGGAGGAAATTCCCATCCAAACATCAATACTTTCATAGCGTTATTATTTAATATCGCCTCTCTGAGTAAAGAAAATCAGATGCACCCAAATTCGGTGTCATCTGATTTTCATCCGTCACAAATTGTTCTACCTTCAAACAATCGCGAGGGCTATCGAATTTCCCATTCTTCTTCGTCTTGCATTTGCCAGGCAACAATGAACGAACAATTTTCTTGTTTTTGATTTGGATGTTCTGATGTTACAACACTTTTGCGGATGTTCGGTGAAGAATATCTTTTTCTGAAGTGTTCAGTCCTGCTTATCCAAACTTTGTTCTTCTCTTTGCTTTTATTTGCTATCATGGTTTCTAAATAATTAATGAGGGATAACAAAATTACAGATTCGGAGTTATTTTGACATCGTATGAAATACTTCATTTTTTTGTTCATTTTGTTCATTTTCAGATCACAAAATTGATATTTTGTTAATCGATTACGAAAACCCATAAGCTTGAAAGGGCGGGGCGTGCAAATGATTTATTTTTCTTTACCGCTAGAATTTTATACCTTTAATAAGAATTTTCAAAGAGATCGGTGAACTAACCACTTGAAAATTGACGAATAATCTCCCTAAATCTATCCTGTTTAAACCAGTAAAATACTTTTGAAATGAACGTTTAATAATTCAATATGAATGATGACATTTATATATTATTAAAACAAGAAATTCAGAATAAAATTGGCCGAAAAATTTTGTTTGGGAAAGATTGTGTTCAACTCTCGAAACAGATAGATGCAGAAACACACCGGCAGATCAGTAGTTCTACCATCAAGCGGTTTTTTGGAATAATTAAATCTGCATTTAATCCCTCGAAATATACCCTCGAAACTTTTGTTGTTTTTTTAGGTTATCCAGATTGGAAAAGTTATCTGAAAGTTTACGACGAGTCGAAAGTATATAAGTCGAATTCATGGGATTCGTTAAAAAGTCATGCACAAATTGTTACCGAAATCAGCCTGACATCGCTCAAAGAAAAAACAGCTTACAATCCCGAAAAAAATATCCTCCGGCTTTTTGCCGATACCGCATTTAATGGCTTTCTGAACTCGGATAAAACAGCCACTATGTTTATTGCACCCCGGGGATATGGAAAATCTACTTTACTCATTCAATTGTTGGAGAAGTACTTTTTAAACAATAATTCGGAATTTAAAAACGACATTGTAATTCTTATCGACGGGGAAATATTTTTTAACCTCTACTCAAAACATTCGAATCTAAACATGTTAAGCCAGTTGCTCGAATATAAAATTGCTTCGAGTTTAAACTTCTATTTTAAAAAAAATGAAGATCAGCGAAAAGGAAGAATCTGGACGTTTATCGACAACGTAGACGAGGTGTTTTTTAATATCGAGGGATACCAAAAACTTGTAGAAAATTTAATGCGGATTATTATGGCTAGCGATGGTGGATGGTACAAATTATTGCTGACTTGCCGGCCAGAAAATCTCGATATTTTTGCTTATTTAAGCAATAAAAATCCCTTGTTAAAATCGTGCTGGTACGGTGTCGATTTTAACGAGAACAATATGGCAACTGCATCGAATGTCCCTCCTTTTTATGACGAAGAAATTGATCAGGTTTTAAGAAAGAATCAGCTCGGTTTTGCGAAAATAGAGAGCAGTTATAAAGATGTATTAAGCATTATTCGAGTGCCTTACTATTTAAGTTTGTTTATCGAAGAATATACAAGGAACAATAATATTTCTGAAATTGTTATATTAAAACATTGTGTTCAACGCATATTAAATTCGCGTCCGTATCGCGAAGAGAAATTTAGCATAATCGACAATTTTCTGTGGTTGTGTAAACTGGGTAAAACAACCAACTCGGTGCAAAAGCAGTTATTGCTTGGCAAAGCCAGTCACCCGGCTGCCTACCGGCAATTAATATCGCAGGGAATTATTTACGAGTATGTTATTCCCAATGATCATTTGGCGTACAGCACTTATGTAAAATTTAATCAAAGTACCATTTTCGAATATATACTTTTCGAAAAATGGACATCGAATAAACAGTTGAACGCAAATTTGTTTTTTAAAATCAAAAAATATTACCAGAATAATGTGCAGTTGCAGTGTAGTATTCTTAAATTTTTTGTTCATTTTCTGGTGCTTGAAAAAAGGTTCGAAGTGATTCAACAATTGCACAACAAGTTAGAATCTAATATAAATGATTTTTCGAAAAAGAATTTACCACCGTGTTTGAAGTCGGTTTCAACAGTGGTTCGCGAAGCCGTTAAATTTGATGAGAATTGTCGTAAAAATTTGCTGCCCTGGATTTCCCGGTCTAAGATTGGTAGAGTTCTTTATGGTTCCGAAAATATTATGGATTAAAAGCTTATCCAAATTACTCCTTGAAAATTGTTCATAATAACAGACGCTAATCTAATTGAATGTGTTAGTAATTGGCAGGTAGTCAGCTGTTTATATTTTGTTCCTTCATAAGTACGGCAATGCATAGAAAATAAAGGTTTACTTGTTTATTTAAAGTTATTCATAATAATTCGAAACAAACAGTGGTTTTTTGTGATTTACATGAAATTGGTTCAATAAAATATCAATCAAATATTTATGTATTTACATCAAAATTATTACTTTTAAGAAACTA
>JBNKOT010000253.1:0-10533 GCA_050294855.1 Draconibacterium sp.
CAAAATCGTCGCCCGTTTCCAAAACTATTGCTGGTGGTGCAGCCGCTTTGATTACTGCCTGAGTTTTCATGTTAGATCCCGACTTGCTTGCGGTTTCCACATCGCGGGCAATAATTCTCCCGTGTGGACCCGAACCTTTTAAGGTCGAGATATTAACTCCCAGTTTTTCCGCCATTTTTTTTGCAAGTGGCGAAATACGTACTCTTTTATTGGGAGAATCGTCTTCCACTTCGAATTCGATAACTTTTGGCGCTTCCTCAATGGCTGGTGTTTTGGCTGCGGTTTCTTCGCTTGCCGCTGTTGCAGAAGTCTCAGCGCCGGGCGCAAATTCGTCGATCGGTTCGCCTTCTTTTCCAAGCACAGCTATGTTTACTAAAACAGGAACTTCGTCGCCCTCTTCAAAAAAAGTTGCCAAAAGAATTCCATCTTCTTTTGCTTCCTCTTCAAAAGAGGCTTTATCGGTTTCGTAAGAGAAAAGTAGGTCGCCTGCGCTCACTTCTTCTCCTACCGATTTATACCACTGCCCCAAAATGCATGATTCAACTGATTGTCCTTGTCGAGGCATTAAAACAGGTATTGCCATATTGATTGTTTTATTGTTTTTGTTTGACTTGTAAATACAACTTATTTATTTAAGTAAAATTAAATAGCTGAAGATAAGTAAGTTCATATTGCATTATCTTTCAGGGTATAAAAATATATTTTTTAACTTGTATATACAAGTTGTTTTGAAAGTTTTAATTTATTTTTAACTTTGCTTCGAAATGGAAAACATTCCACAATATCGAAAATTGTACGAAATACTTCGGAAACATATTGTCTCAGGAGTTTATGAAGAAGGAAGTTTGTTGCCCTCGGAGAACGAACTTTGTGCCGCTCATGGAATGACACGGCCAACCGTTCGACATGCGCTTGACTCTTTGGTAAAAGATGGTTTAATATTGAAAAAGCAAGGGAAAGGAAGTATCGTTCGAAAGCCACCGCAAAACATTGGGATTTTATCGATTTCGGGAACGGCATCGGCCGTTGGTGTTCGATATTTAAAAACTGATATTCTTCAGAAACCGTTGATCAAAACCTGGCCTGAGAATTTTCCGTTCGAACTTTCTGAGTTAGAAAAAGAGTCGGGTTGTATTTATATGGAACGTTTGCGTTTTGTCGACGATACTCCGGTTTTCTACGATATTAATCATTTGCCAAATATTTATTTAGCACGACTCACCAATCGCTCATTCGAAAATAAATCCTTGTTCGAAGTGCTGCGAAAAAATTATCAAATCGAAATTCTGGGCGGCGAACAACAATTAAAAGCGGTAAAACCAACTGCGAATATTCGGAAATTACTTCAGTTAAAAAGTGGACAGCCGGTGTTGCACATCGAACGAAAATTAACCACCAACAAAGAAGGTTTTAACATTTATTCCACCATTTATTTTAATTCGGAGAAACACTCAATTTTTGGAAGTTTCTAATTTATCATTTCACTGGTTTTTTAATAATGTTACATTTGCATCGAATTTTTGAAGAAATTTTAGTGTGAGTGATGTACAGGAAAAATTAGAAGCGATAACATTCAATGGCATTTCTGCCAATTATACCGACGCAAAATACGGCGATCATGTTAGAAATACTTTCGATCTCTGGCTCGCAGAATCGGAAGAGCCAACACCTTTGGTCATTTATATTCATGGTGGCGGGTTTGTTGGTGGCGATAAATCGAAGTATTACGACTCGAAAGATTTGGTGCAGTTTTTAGAAAACGGAGTTTCGGTTGCAGTTATCAATTATCGTTTTATGAATGAGGCACCCTACGGAATTATGGCCAGTATGAACGACTCAAAACGATGCCTGCAATATCTTCGTTATCATTCGGAAGACTATAATATCGACAAAAATAAAATCGCTTGCTCGGGTGGATCGGCAGGTGCCGGAACTTCGTTGTGGCTGGCATTCAACAACGAAATGGCAGAGCCGGAAAGTGCAGATCCGGTTTTACGCGAATCAACACAAATATCCTGTGCCGGTGCTTTTGCAGCGCAATCGACCTACGATATATTGAAATGGGACGAAATTTTGGGGATGCCACTCCAACGTTCCGAAGAGGAAAAATTTTCGATCGGTCGTGCTTTTGGATTTAAATCAATTGAAGATATTGATTTAAACGAGCAAAAGAAAATTCGGAATGAGTTGGATTTTTTAAGCCAGATGGATGCTCATTCTGCTCCGTTTTTTGTTTTCAATAAGCAACCCGGAGGAATTCCTACAAATCAGGATGAATTAAATCACCATCCTTTGCATGCCAAAGCATTAAAAGATAAAGCTGAAAAAGTGGGTGTCGAAGCCATTGTTTATGCTCCGGAAATCGGGATTGTCGATAATTCGGGGAAAGATCTTGTTGAATTCTTTTTGGAAAAGTTACAATAGATCTTTGTTCCTTTTTGTTCTTAAACAAAGTCGAAAGATCTTTTTTGATATTGAAAGATTATTCGACTTCGCTCAGAATGACAGCTTCCAATCAAAAACTTTTATTCGGTAAGTCCTTCCAAAGTATCCTGAATATCGCCGGGCGTACTCATGATTTTCATAAAAGTGCCCATGGTTAATTCAGGCCAGCTTAAAGCAATTCTGAATTTCCCGGGTAAAATGGTGGCTTTGTTTCCTTGTAAAATGATTTCGTAAGGCATGGCGGCAATATTTTCTTCGCCAACGATGGGTAAAAACTTTGGTTCGCCAGTTTCGGAATCGTTTAAAGCAACGCCAAAAACTGCCACTTTATTCTCGGGATAAATCAACTCGTATACTTTTTTTGTATTTCCTTTTCCGTTCGCCAAATTGTTTTGAATGATTTTTAATCCTTCTTCGAACGACTTAAATTTATTGAGTTCTTCGGCATCAGAAAAATAAGGCATCATTACTTTATAATGGTATTTCTGTAATTTTTCTTTGCTTAGTGTTCCACCAAAAGGAGTGAATTCGGTGCCCACTTTTTTTATGGCATTTTTGGTGTCTTCCGAAATTTGCAGGAGTTCTTTTTCCGATTTGTCGATACCTTCAATAAAATAGGCGTAGAAAAGGTACATGGGGTTGTTCATCGATATTTTTACTACATTGCCATCTTGTTGAAAACCAATTTTTAAAGCCGCAGCCAGCGATCCGCGGTCGGTAAAACTCAATGCAATTTTTTCGAGTTCAGGTTTTGTATAGCAAACCACAGCCAGATTATTATTGTTGCCGGGCTGGTATTCCCCAATAATTGTAAATCCCGAATTTTCGAGTGCCGTTTTTACCGTACTCACGGCATCGTTAATACTTTCTGACGTTGTACCAACCTTAAAATACGCCGACTGGTCTTGTGCAAAAACATTGATTTGTGTAAAAAAGACAATCGCGAATAAGATCAAGAAATGTTTCATCTGTTTAAATTTTTAGCTTATTAATATTTTACTTTAAAATCGGAAAGCAGATGGAACCGCTCCGCTATCACATAAGCTCTTTTAATCATTTTTATTTTTGAATTTAGAAATAAAAAAATTTATGTTCGTTTCATAATTGTTTACTTTAGTTTTATTCAAAATTAGTTTTTCAAAAGAAAATCGAAAGTCAATTTTCTGTGATAGATATCATATTATTGAATTAACTATTTGCGCCACATTTCGTATTTCTTTTATAATCAAATAAAAATTATACATATTTGTGCCGGTGAGTATCGAAGATTATACAATTATAAAACAATAATGGCAGTGGAATTTGATATACAAACGCAGGGTTTTTGTCTTGTATCTTGATTCTTGTGTCTTGTAACTATTTTTAAAAAATGAAAGTTTTAAAATTTGGAGGTACATCGGTTGGTTCGCCTGAGAACATGCGGGCAGTGATGGATTTAATTACAGATGGAGAACAAAAAATTGTTGTTTTGTCGGCCATGTCGGGAACAACAAATTCGTTGGTTAAAATTTCGAATTATTTGCACAAAAAAAACAAAGACACAGCAAGTATTTTTATTGGTCAGCTCGAAACAAAATATAAAAAGGTAATTGCTCAGCTTTTTGAGTCGGAAGAAAATCGAATAAAAGGATTAAAAGTCGTTAAAACCAGCTTCGATACCATCAAAAATTTTACAGCAGGGAAATTTGATTTGACCGGCGAAAACACCATTTTAGCGCAGGGCGAATTAATTTCGACACAACTTTTTGCCTTGTTAATGATCGAAAACGGATATAATACAAAATTGTTACCGGCACTCGATTTTATGCGAATTGATGAGGACAAAGCTGCCGATTCGCAATTTATACAGAACAACATTAAAACTGTAATTGCTGAAGTTGGCGATGCCGATTACTACATTACACAAGGTTTTATTTGCACGAATTCCAACAACGAAATCGATAATTTGCAACGCGGGGGAAGTGATTACACCGCTTCGTTAATTGGCGCCGCAATCGATGCCGATGAAATTCAGATTTGGACCGATATCGACGGATTTCATAATAATGACCCGCGCTTTGTAGAGAACACCAAAAAAATAGAACAATTGTCGTTTAACGAAGCAGCAGAGCTGGCTTATTTTGGTGCTAAAATATTACATCCGCAAACGGTGCTTCCGGCGCGGGTTCAGAACATTCCGGTTCGTTTAAAAAACACGATGAATCCTTCTGATTCGGGAACTTTAATTACCGCCGAGTCGGATGGGAAAGGAATTAAAGCTGTAGCTGCAAAAGATGGGATTACGGCGGTGAAAATACGTTCAGGGCGAATGTTAATGGCCTATGGTTTTCTGAGTAGTATTTTTGAAATTTTTGAGAAGTATCGTACTCCAATCGATATGATTTCTACTTCGGAAGTGGCAGTTTCTATTACCATTGATAACACACAAAATCTTGAAAAAATCAAGGAAAAGTTAAATGAATTCGGAACCGTAGAAATCGATGATAATATGTCGATTGTTTGTATTGTTGGCGATATTATTGAGGAAGAAAAAGGATTTGCGCCTAAAGTTTTTAAAGCGCTCGACGGAATTCCGATTCGAATGATTTCTTATGGTGGAAGCAAATTTAATATTTCGGTTTTGGTGCCAACTTCGCATAAAAAGGAGACTTTGCAGGCACTGAGCAATAATTTGTTGAACAACTAAATTTAGTCTGTCATTTCGATTTGTCAGTCGACAGAGAGAAATGTGTTTTAAAGGTGCAGATTTCTCGTTTCACTCGAAATGACAAGTCATATTTTGTAAATTTCGGAGGGCGCATATCTCGAAGTTAGTTTTACTTCGAAACGTGCGGTCAATGCGTCCATTCTTTCAGCAGCTTTTTCGGGCGTATTGTTATCTCTCGACAAATGACTTAAAAATACACACTGTAAATTATCTCCAGCATGATTTTCGAGTAATTCAAAAGCCTGATCGTTCGATAAATGCCCCAGCTCTGAAGCAACACGTTTTTTTAGAAAGTACGGGTAGCCACCTTCCCAAAGCATTGTTTCGTCGTAATTCGATTCCAAAAACAAACCATCGCATTTTTCGATGTGGGTCTGAACATTTTCGCATGCCTCGCCGATGTCGGTAAAAACGCCAATGTTTTTCCCCTTGTATTGAATACGAAACGAGCAAGGTTCTGCTGCATCGTGATTTTTTAAAACCGGGAAAATGGTAAAATCTCCGACTTCGATTTGCTGGTCGGGAGTAAAATATTTTGGATAATCGGGGCGCATATTTTTATAGGCAGCGTTGTATGTTTTTACCGTCAGGTAAATCGGAACCTGCATTTTTTTGCTGACTCCGCGAGCTCCTCGCATGTGGTCTCCATGTTCGTGTGTAATAAAAACAGCCTTTATTTTTGAAGGGTCGAGTTGTAATTCTGCCATGCGCGCCAGAATCTGTTTCCCGGATAATCCGGCATCCACCAAAACAGCATCTTTTTCATTTCCAATGTAATAACAATTTCCGTTGCTCCCCGATGCGATTGCGCATATTTCTATCATTTTCCCTCGTTTTTTTCGTGATCGCAAAGTAACTATTTTTTCGCCGAAATTTTGAATTTCCCGCTCTTCAATCGAATCATATTTCGCGACATTCCCAAATAATGAATAACCGAATTTGGCTCCATCGATTTTTCGTTTACCATTAAATATTTTAGTGCTGAAGGAATCAGAACAAAAGCTTCGCTATTTCCCGGAACATCAATATTTAAGTCCCATTCGTTTTCCGATGCTGCTAAATTACACTGAATTGAACCACGAATTGTGGGGATTTTTATTTCGATATTTTTTAAACCGGTGGGTTGCGGATTTACTACAAATGTTTTAAATCCGGCGTCGAGCGGCTGAACACCCATTAAACGGCGTGGAATAATATTTCCGGGGGCAGCTCCCCAGGCATGATTCCAGGTGAGGTTGGGTTTGTAATATTCGTCCCAGGCTTCGGTCGTCATACTCGAACCAACATTCAACATATTCATCCAGCTGCGTTTACTTTCCGATGTCATTAATTCGAGTGCATATTCTGCTTCGCCTGCATTGTACAAGGCTTCTAATAAATATTGTGCGCCATAAACACTACACGCCATCCCTTTTGTTTTTATAAAACCGGCAACCGATTTAATGTGTTCTTCGGGAACCAGATTAAAAGCCAGCGGAAACATATTGGCATGCAAACTGGAATGATCGGTTCCGATTCCATCAACAAAATATCCTTTTTTCTGATCGAACATATTTTGCATCACACTTTTTTGAACCTTGTCCATTTGCGTTTTAAAAAATTGCTGATCTTCAGTTTTTCCCAGAGCTGCGGCAATTTCATTCATACATTTTAAACTGTAAAAATGAAAGGCATTTACCACGGTATTGTAATCGGTAAAAACAAATCCATCGCGCTCGCCTTCAGGAGTTGGACCTGAATTGCTGGCCTGTTTTTTACCTTCAGGAGTGCCTGCCGGCCAGTCGACAATGTCTCTGAAATTGTTGCCATAAAAATGAATGCTTTCCAAAAATTCTTTGCTGAGTTTTCCGGTTTTTGTACTAATCAATCCATCGTCGCGGGCAAGTTCGAGCAAGGTTTTTGCTTTCAAATCGTCGTAAACCAATTCAATAAATTTGGTGTCGCCGGTGTACATTAAATGTTCGCGTGCCATCATTACAGTGTGCATTTGCCATTCGGTTGGCCAGGCAGCATGCGAGAGTAAATAGGCAATGGTGTAGCGGGCAGCAGAATATTCGCGATCGACCGAATAATGTCCGAGTTGCTGAATGTAGGCATCGGCTTCGTAAGGCATCCGTTCGCGGTTGCCATCGCAGTAAACACCTAAAAACGGCGTGGCTTTTAATGTGTATTTGCACAAACCCCAAACTTTATTCAGGTTTGTATTCCGACTTTTAAAATTCGAAGCATGATCGTCGAAATAATAAAAAAGTGCCAGTTGTTCGACCGAGTTTATTGCAACTCCCTTTTTTGCATTTATTTCAACAAAGCGAAAGGGTAAAACTTCGGAATAAAACGGAGCCAGTTTCTGACTGTTAGGATATCGGGCATCGTGTCGCGGAATTTCGATTTGATAAGTGTGTGTGCCTTTTTTGAGTTCAATTTCAACGCGGTGAAAACCAATGTTAGAAACTCCTGGATTTTTATGAACGGAAAAATCTTCGTTTTTTCTTTCTCCCAGAAAGATTTCGACTTTGTTGTTTTCTTGCGCTGAGGTTGCTGAAAATTCGAGGCTTGCAAAAGCCGCTTTGTTAAAATCGGCAAACCAACTGTTTGTTTTTGTTTGTTTAAAAACGGTCGGATTAATTTTTGTGAAAGTGGCCATTTGTCGGTTTTCGGCCACCCAACTTTTATTGGGCAGTTGGACCCAATTACTTTGCCCGATCCATTCGTCGTTTTTACGATCAAAATCTCCGGTATGAAATTGTTGAACTTTGCTGTAATCACTTACAAAACCATTTTCGCCCCACACTTTTACTTTCCACCAATAGCTCGAATTGGGCTGTAATTTTTTCCCCCGGTACGAAATATTGATTGAATTTTTATTGTCGATTTTTCCGCTATTCCAGACATCTGTTAAACCTTCAATAAGTGTGTGTTCTGATGTTGAAACCAAAATCTGATAAGCGTTTTGCGAAATTCCTTTTTGTGGAAAAATCCAACCAAATTTAGGATTAGAAGCTGTAATTACTGCTTTGTCGGGTGCTCGTAAAAGCTCAACAGTTAATCCGGTTGGTGCCGATTGATTTACATTTATTTGTGGATTTTGAAAAAAAAGTAAAAGGACAAAAGTGAAAATGTTGATCATCGCTCAGGTTTTAATTATTATTTAGCAAGATACTTTTTTGGTGCAAAATATCTTCTCCAGAACCGGTATTTTGTTAGCGAAGTAATATTAATTAATGCATTAAAAAAACGAAAGCGCATTAGAAAATGCAGTATCCTATAACTAAAAAACAAGATAGGTAAGGCTGAAATCAAAATAATAACATCGAAAAAAAGCTCGTAATTTTCTGTAAAAAATGAACTTGTTTTAAGCAATTCTTTCATCGCCAAAATTGGTACAAGCGAAAATACAATCCACCACAAAACTAAATTATAAAGGTGTGGAGATTGAATTGCATTTTTGGAACAACTGTTCATACAGTGCATGCAGCTTTCGCATTTGCTCGTCCAGAAAGGGCGGTTGTTTATTGTTTTTATGGCCTGCACCGGGCATTCTTTTTGGCAAAGACCACAATTGTTGCAGTTGTTGTCGGCAATAAAAGTTTTCGATAAGGCAAATCTCCCCAAAAAATAATAGGCAATTGAAATTGGAGTGATCAGTAAATCGATGGGAAAAGAAAGAAGTCCTTTGTATTTTTTCTTGCCCGAGAGTATTTTATTTGCGAATTGTTTGGTAATTCGTTCACATCGTAAAAAAATAGAATCCACCACTTTGGGTTTTAATCCGGGATGAATGGTGATCCAGTTCGATGGCAAATCCATCGGTTGCAGTCCCGAAATCCGATATCCTTTTAAACGTAGAATCAGTGCTGGAAAAAGTTGTGCCAGACCACTTAATCCGGGAAGGAATATTTTGTGAAGTTTCATGCCGGCGCGGGTGTTTAAAAGAAATACCCGGTTTTTCATTTTTGGGAAACACAACAAAAAATTAATGACAAGTGGCGGAGCGTTAAATCCGTGCGTGGGATAACAAAAACCGATTAAAGTATTTGCTGAAATCAAACTCTTTTCAACTTTGAGCGAAGGTGTAATTTTGTGAATGTCGACCTGAATATTCTTTCCCAATGCGGTTTCGGCAATCCAGTTACTTGCGGCCAAAGCATTCCCTGTTCCGGTAAAATAAAAGATTATCAGTTTGTCGACCATTTTCGATTTTTTGCTTTAAATCAGAAATTTACGGAAAAAGCAGTTAGAAAAAAATGGTAAGCGTGAACTTATTTTACAAGCTTCGAAATAGCTTTGAATTCGGGAGCCGCTGCCGAACGCGTTAATTCAAAAAGGATCGATTCGTAAGAAGCCATTGTAATTCCTTCTATAATGAAACGTTCTTTTGCGTATTCAATATTTTCTTTGGTGCGAGACGAAACACAGTCCATTACTACAATCGGATTTAATCCGGCATCCTTTAAGTCGATTGCAGTTTGCAACACACAAACATGCGATTCTATACCACAAATAATAATATTTTTCGCCTGAAGTTCTTCTAATTGTTTGGCAACCACGGGTTCGTCGTAACAACTAAAATCGCGCTTTTCGATAAAGTTAAAATCATCGATAAGTGTTTTTATTTCAGCATGAGTTTCTCCAAGTCCCATCGTGTATTGTTGCGTTATTAATGTTGGAATTTGTAGTACTTGAAGACCTTGAATTAGGGTTTTGCAATTCGCTAAAAGCACCTCTTTTTTGAACATCACCGGAAACAATCGTTCCTGAATATCGATAACTAAACCAATCGTATTTTCTTTAGTAATTCTCATTATTTATTTTCTTTTCCTGCCAGTCTTCTCGATTTATCTCCCAGATAACCACCGTGATGTCTTTTTGCATATTCTTTGTTGGTAAAACCAATTTTGTTCATCAACGAAACCACCAGTGCATCGCCAATTACTGTCATTACAGTTGTTGAAGTAGTTGGTGATAATCCGAGCGGACAAACCTCCTTTGGGTTTCCAGTATTAATAAAAGCATCTGCATTTTTTGCAAGAATTCCTTTCGGGTTTCCTGAAATGACAATGAGTGGAAGCCCCGGATGTAAGTTTTCTGCGAGTTCAACCAATTCAAGTATTTCGCGTGTTTTTCCCGAATTCGAGATCAGTAGTAAAACATCATTTTCCTGAATTACCCCTAAATCGCCGTGCTGCGAATCGCTTGGGTGAAGGAATACAGATGGAGTTCCGGTTGAACAAAAAGTAGTAGAAATATTTAATGCAATTTGCCCGGCTTTTCCCATTCCGCTGGCGACTAATTTTCCCTTTTTTTCGTGTACCTGTTGGTAGATTAATTCCACTGCTTTCACAAAATTATCGTCAACAGGAATATTTGAAATCGCTTCGGCT
>JBNKOT010000254.1:0-3920 GCA_050294855.1 Draconibacterium sp.
AAGGGTTTGGCCATGTAATCTAAGGCTCCTGAATGAAAGGCTTTATGTTTATCTTCCTCCTGGTTAATATCACCAAGAAAAAATACAGGTACATTTTTGGTTTGGTTGTTTGCTTTCAATTTTTTGCATAGCTCGAAACTACAGATGTCAGGAAGTTTAATCCCAAGAAAAATCAAATCGGGTATCGAGGATGAAACAGACGAAATAGCTGCACTGCCGGTTTCTGCTGTTGTAATTTGAAACCCATGATCGGAAAGTAATTGTGTAAATGACTGCAGTATTCCCAACTGGCTTATAATCAATAAAATAGAGGTATTATTTATTTCATTTTTCATGAATAGCCGATTTAAGAATTAATTTTTCAAGAGAAAAGAGAAAACAGTTAACTCGAAAAATGTTATTTGGGCTCAAGAATACCTTGCAAACATTTTGATTTGGGGCATTCATTTTTGTTTTTTTGCTTTTCATAGGTTGTCGTCCAAAAATGATGGATATAAATCATGTATCCAAATGACGGAGATTGTAAAATATTTTATGGTGTTCAAGATAGTTTTTTATTTTAAATGAACAATGTTTAAGTTTTAATTCGTACAATTTAGCATGGAATTTTTAAGCAGATAATTTCACTCAGGAGTTGTGCTTTTAGTATTATTAAATAACATTTTAAGCGAAAATTGCTGCCCATGAAAATCTTGTTTGAATTACAATGAACTTGGGATAATAAAGCTGAAAATTGAACCTTTTTCTTGTTCGCTTTCTACCCAGATTTTGCCATTGTGCTTTTGTATAAAATCCTTACAAAGTATCAAGCCCAGCCCGGTGCCTTTTTCGTTTTGTGTTCCCGATGTTGTGTATTTGCTATCGATTCTGAAAATATTTTCGATGGCTTCTTTTGGTATGCCAATTCCATTGTCGATTACCGAAACCAACAATTGATGTTGCTCGTTTTTTACCTGGATTAAAATCCTGCCTTGGTTATTGGTAAATTTAATAGCATTCGAAAGTAAATTTCTTAATACGGTGCTAATCATTTCTTTGTCGGCTAAAACCGGAGCGTGGCTTGGTAAATCCAAATTAATTGCAATCGATTTCTGATCGGCGCTGTCGGAATAAAGCAAAACAATATCGTGCACTAAACTTATCATTTCGAAATGCACCGGATTAAAATCCAATCGTCCGGTTTGCGAACGCGACCATTCCATGAGATTGGTTAAAAGTTCCATTGCACGTTTCGACGATTGGAGTATAATTTCGGCATATTTTGCAGTGGGTTCATAGTTTTTTGTGTTCGCGTTTTCTTTCAGCAGTTCGCTAAATCCGACAATCGAGTTAAACGGACTTTTTAAATCGTGCGCGATGATCGAAAAAAACTTGTCTTTTTCGGCATTTATTTTTTGAAGTTCTCGATTTTGTAATCTGATTTTTTCTTCGTTTTCTTTTCTTTCGGTAATCAGGTTGTGCATACCAAACATCATCAATGGCTTTCCGTTGCTTGTACGAGTTACAACACGGCCACGGTCCTGAATCCAAACCCAGTTGCCATTTTTATGTTTCATTCTTAATTCGCAATCATAGTAAGGCAAATCTCCTGAAAAGTGTTTTGAAATTATTTTTTCTGCCTTTTTTAAGTCATCGGGGTGTGTTAGTTTTTCCCAGGTATTTATTGTAATTGGTTCGAGTTCTTCGAGACGATAACCGAGCATTTCGGCCCAGTAATTGTTAAAAATGGTTTTGCCGGTTTGAACGTTCCATTCCCAGGTTCCGACACTTGTACCATCAATAATATTTTCCATTCGCATTTTTGCGATCTGTATTTCTTGTTCCACCATTTTTCGGTCCGAGATATCGCGAGTGACCGTAATGATGTGTGGAACATCTTGCAAATAAATGATTTGAGCAGACAGAAGTGCAGTAAATGTACTTTTGTTTTTACGTTGAAAAACGATTTCAATGTTCTCGCAGTAGCCTTTTTCGCGAAGTGCATGAGTCAGTTGTTGGCGGTCTTCAGGGAATTTCCAGATTTCAACTTCGGTGGTCGATTTTCCAATAACTTCTTCTTTTGGGAATCCGGTTAGTTTTGCAAAACCGTCGTTTGCTGAAACAATTTTTCCATCGTTGAGTCTTGTTATCAGTACCGAATCGGGACTTGTATTAAAAATCAGTTCCATGTTCTTATTGTCTTCCCGAATTTGTTCGTTAAGTTGTTGATTGACTAAAATAATAAATCCGAAGGTCCAGAACGTACTGGCAATGAGAACAATTATATAGGTTGAAGATTGGATGATTGAACTTGAAAACATATTATCGACAGGTTCGATAAAAGGTGCCAGAATGCGGGCTAAAAAGAAGATGCTAAGCAAGAGAAAAACAGAACCTAGTTGAAATGTTAAAGCAGAAGTAACTTGATTTTGATTAAGAAACAGTCGGACTGCAATTAGTAAAGTGAGTATGCCAATCACAAAAGAAATTAGTCCTACTCGCACCGGCAAACTCTCGTCGACATAGGTGAAATAAAAGATTGATAAACAAAAGGTAACAAATAGACCAATAAACCAGTACGATTTTTCGTGCTTGTGCAGAACCCAAAGCACACCTTTGTAAATAAAATAAAGCCCAAGAATAAAAAATGCATTGTAAGCCAATATTGAAAACTGACCAATTTTTGGGGCATCGCGCAAAAAATTAAAGATAAAGCCAATTGCCATTATCATACTTCCAACTGTCCACCATTTTAAACCTTCGTGGGTTTTATTCATTTTTGAGTGGACAAAGTAGGCCAAAGCGTGTGCGGTCATTAAAAAACTTAAAACAATGGCCAGTGTATGTATGTCAATATTCATACGTCGAAATTGAAATGTTTGTATGTGATTTGTTAGTTTATTCCTATCAATCTGGCAGTATTCTCAGTTGTTAAAATATTCCTTTTTACTGCACCACTAAAAACTCATATTGTAAGTTAGGGTAATAATTTCATTTGATGGAAACGAATTTTCAAAATGGGCAAATTCCCAACTGAAAATCAGTTATTTATACCTTATCGTTCAGTTTTAATGAAGTAGTGGACACGACAAATTAAGGCAATAGCAACGTTGCCGGTCTTTATCCTATTGAGATAGAAAATCAGAATAGTTTTCGAAAAGCTAACAAGGAAGTAAAACGTTAAGCAGAGCTTTGCACTTGTTCTCTTTTTAGCTCGATTTTACCGCAGTGTTTTTTTATGAAAATCTTGAAATTTTTGAAACAAGGAAAGTAGTTTGGTTTTATACACCTACTTCGAATACAGTTTTTCGCGCTGTTCCTTGATTCTTTCGTCTGAAATATAATCGTCGTAATTCATTAGTTTATCGATAATTCCGTTTGGTGTTAATTCGATAATCCGGTCGCAAACCGACGAAATAAACTCGTGGTCGTGCGACAACATAAATACATTGCCCGGGTAACGTTTTAAGTTGTTGTTAAACGATTGAATCGATTCCAGATCGAGGTGGTTTGTGGGCGTATCCAAAATCAGCGCATTCGGATTTTCGAGCATCATTTTCGAAATCATACAACGCATTTTTTCGCCTCCTGAAAGTACATTCACTTTTTTGTAAATTTCGTCGCCAGCAAACAACATTTTACCCAAATAACCACGAATGTAAATTTCAGTAGTATCGGTTGTAAACTGGCACAGCCAATCAAACAAGGTCATTTTGCTGTTAAAGAATTCGGCGTTGTCGAGCGGTAAATAGGCCGAGGTAATGGTCTGTCCCCATTTGAATTCACCTGCATCAGCTTTCCGGTGATCGGTGATAATTTCGAAAAAGGCAGTCATTGCTCTTGCATCGCGCGAAAGGAAAACGATTTTTTCTCCTTTTTCGGCCACAAAATCAACGTCTTTAAAAAGTATTTCTCCGTCGATGCTGGCGCTTAATCCGTGT
>JBNKOT010000255.1:0-2344 GCA_050294855.1 Draconibacterium sp.
ACGCCAGTTCCCGGTTTTTTTTATGCCAGTTAAAACAAGATGATAAAATAACCTTACATAAATTCGGTTTTATTTCAACAAAATTTTTCTTCAATAAAATCATCAATTTTGAGTTACATTCGTTTAAGAAAACTATTTTTGTTGCTCTAAAAAAATAGAAGATTATGATGCAAACCTGGTTTGAAAGCAAAGCAAAATACATGAAAGTCTCCGAGAGCGGGAGAGAAACAATGGTTACCGAAAACTTTTTGTTGGATGCTGTTTCGTTTACCGATGCAGAATCGCGCATGATTCGACAAATGCAATCGATGGTAAAAGGCGGCGAATTCTCTGTAGTAGATATTAAAAAATCGAAAATCGCAGAAATTTTTCCTTTTGAAGAAGGCGAATGGTGGTTTAAAGTTACCATCAACCTGGTAACAATCGACGAAGAAGCCGGTAAAGAAAAAAAGCTGAGAACTTATTATTTGATTATGGCGGATGACATTAAACAGGCGCTCGACAGATTAGATGACAGCTTGTCGTACCTTGTAATTCCATATGTGGTAACTTCGATTGCCGTTAGTACCATTGTAGATGTTTTTCCATACGATCCATCAGAAACACAGATTCCCGAAGGTTTTGTTCCGGTTGAAACAACAAAAGACAATCCGATTTTTACCGACGGAAAGAATCCATATGAAGACAAATCGGAAGAACAGGAAAATGAATATCCCGAAGAAAATACTGATTTCGAAGAAAATCTAACGACTGAGGATTAGCTTCAATTGATTTTGTTTGAATTGCTTTTTCTGGATGATCAGAGTATTTTCGCTTATTCAGAAAGAGCCATTCAAACAATATTTTTTTTTGCTGATTTATACATCAACTTTTCTTGTTATCCACCAATTTACGACTCTCATTTCGGATATAATGAATTATCAGTGGGGAAATTTAGTTTTTACACAAAAGAGAATCAATAGCATTAACTAAATTTGAAAGAGATTCCTCGATTTACTCGAAATGACTATGCATTTTGGGTTTTTGCTAATGCTGCGGAACCTTTATTTCCTTCCGAATAAATTAATAAACCCAAAAACAGCCCGCCTCCCGTATGAAAGACGAACTGTTTTACTAAGTTATTTATGAAGTAGTAGTAGTTACAAATTGACCAAAACTTTGTAGTAGCTGAACTTACAGCGTTTTTCCGGATCGAACTGATAATAAGCAATTGCAATTCTGCAAATATCCTGAATGTTTTCGTAGATCTCAGCCACTTCTTTTTTTCCGTAATTATCGATATTTGCATCACCCTCGAGTGCGATAAAACAATCCTCAAATTCGTTAACCTGATTGGCGCAAATCAAAATTTTATCAAAAATCGCATCAACAGTTCCTTTTGCAACAATTGCCTGTCGTGTTTCTTCGTTCAGATTTGCCGCAAAGGTTTTCAGAAATTTATACAGTTTAATGTGATCGCCATTTTTTGCATCACTAAAATAATCGGTGTAACCCACTTTTTTGAAAAAGGCTTTCAAAAATTCCTTGTCATTTTTGTAATCAATTTTCATCGATGCACGCAAAACTTTCAAATGTTGCAAGGCTGCAATCATAATTTCGTGCCACTGACGGTACCTGGTATCTTCAATCGATCCTAATGTGTCAAGATAATGTTTTTCGACAGTATCTTCAATCCACACATTTAACGAAGTTGCATATGCAGGATCCCACTCGTTACGCAAGGTTGATAACTCGTAAATGTTCTCCTTAAAAGATTTTGCAATTTTCTGACAAGCTAAAATGGTGGCAGTACTGGTTGGACAAATCGTTAAAGTTTCCATAAAGCATTGATTTTTGGTGAGTAGTTACCTACAAAGCTACCAACTTCAAGATTAAAATCACCTAGATTAAAGCCATAATATCCAATGTTTTACAGTTATGTTTTTAAGCTATGTTACATAACAATGTTTTGCAATACTTTTAGAACGTGAAACAAATTTACAAGGGCACAAATACTCTAATAATTTTTTATGAATGACGTTTTTTTAGCTCCCGGACGATATCTTCAATCCGGTATCCTTTGTGAGCCAAAAGAACAATTAAATGATAAATGAGGTCACCCGATTCGTAGATAAAATTCTCATCGTCGTTGGCCATTGCACCAATGATGGTTTCCACTGCTTCCTCTCCTACTTTCTGGGTAATGGTTCGCGTTCCTTTCTGAAACAAAGATGTGGTGTACGAACCTTCGGGCATTTCTTCTTTTCTTTTATCGATAAAATCCTGCAAATAACTCAAAAACTGAACATCTCCCTGTTTGTTTTTTTCATCGAAACAAGTATCGGTACCGGTATGGCAGACCGGC
>JBNKOT010000256.1:0-9788 GCA_050294855.1 Draconibacterium sp.
CCCCTTTTCTGATGATTGTCGATCCCATGGTTCCACAATCGATTGTGGTATTGGCTCCAATTTCCACGTTTTCTTCCAGGATAACATTCCCGATCTGCGGAATTTTTTTGTACGATCCGTCTTTTTGTGGTGCAAAACCAAAACCATCGGAACCAATAACAACGTTGGCGTGTAGAATACAATTATCGCCAATCACACAATCGTCGTATATTTTTACACCTGCATAAATAATACAGTTTTTACCGATGCTTACATTATTGCCCACATTTACCTGTGGGTATATTTTTGTGTTATCGCCAACTTTCGCATTTTTTCCGATGCAGGTAAAAGCCCCCAAATAAATGTCGTTACCAATTTCAGCAGTTTCGCTTATAAAACTGGGTTGTTCGATTCCGGTAAGAATTGCAGATTTTGCCTGTACATATAATTCAAGTAACGAAGCGAATGCTTCGTAGGCATTTTCGACTTTAATCAATGTCGCTTTAATTTCGTGTTTTGGCGCAAAAGTATTATTCACCAAAACCACAGAAGCTTCTGTTGTATAAATAAATTCTTCGTATTTATTATTTGCAAGAAAAGCCAGCGACCCTGGTTTTCCTTCTTCTATTTTAGATACATTAGAAACTTTAACATCCCCATTTCCAACAACTTCTCCACTTAAAAACGAGGCAATTTCCGTAGCTTTAAAATCCATTATTTGTTTTTTTGGCGTTGCAAATATAGTTTTAAACTAATTAATGTCCAATTCTTTCGGATAACACAAATAGTACTTCCGAACTGTTTTACTCAGTGCAGAAAGATTAATATCCGAGGCCTGACCAATATCACAGAGCTTTCCATTCTTATTCAATACCAAGATATTTTCAGCTCGATCGTTGTAAGCACTGTTTGTAATCTCGCCGGTCATCAAAAAATAGTTGGAAACCGTTTTATTATGTGTTATTTGTGCGGTTATTTTTTCAATTAATTTCTCTTCCAACGATTTAGAGATCGGTTTTGTTCGCAACTCGGTTTTAAAAAGTTTTCTGTTGATCAGGCTTTTCGACATCGCAGACAAAACAACATCGGGATGATCCTGCCACTGTTTTACCGAAACCAGAATGTCGTTATCGTCGAGTAGTGCATACCATGTTAATACCGACTTTCCGTCAATCACAAGATTATTGTGGAACTGTTCGGAGGTAAAAGCATGATGTATAAAAATGGTTAAGGTTGGCGTTGAAAAAACTTCTACACCTCTATCGATCAAATCTTTCGCCCGTCTTAAAATATTGATTAAAAGGAATTCGGCTGAAACCACTGTTTTGTGCAAATAAACCTGCCAATACATCAAACGCCGCGAAATAAGAAACTTCTCGATCGAATAAATTCCCTTCACATCAACCACCAGTTTATCGTCGCAAACATTTAACATTTTGATAATTCGATCGATCCCAACAGTTCCTTCGGCAACGCCTGTAAAAAAACTATCCCGGCTTAAATAGTCTAACCGATCCATATCTAACTGACTGGACACCAACTGATGCAAAAAATGCTTTTTATATTTATTGGTAAAAATCCGAATGGCCAAATCGAGTTTATTGTCGAATTCTTTGTTGAGTTCATTCATTAAAAGCAAGGAAATTTCCTCGTGAGAAATGTCGACCAGCGTATTTTCAAGCACATGCGAAAACGGAGCGTGACCAATATCGTGCAATAAAATAGCAACTTTTACGGCTTCGGCTTCTTTTTCCGAAATTTCGACGCCTTTAATCCGCAAAACAGAAATGGCTTGCTGCATTAAATGACTCGCTCCAATGGCATGTTCAAAACGCGAATGATTGGCTCCCGGAAAAACAAGGTAAGATAAACCCAGCTGCTTAATTCTCCTAAGCCTTTGAAACATTGGATGTTCGATTAAATCAAAAACCAATTCAGATTGTAAATTGATAAAACCAAAAACCGGATCGTTAATGATTTTTTTCTTATTTAAGTGATTTTGAGACACAAGTAATTTTTGTTCTTTAAATTCAAATGTACCAAAAGTTTAACAAACAGAAAACTGGTGTTTTTTTCATAAAACAAAGCGCTCTTATTCAGCAAATTCAAATGTTCTGTTTCCAAAGGTTTAGGTCCGTTATTTATTCTTTAAAATCAATGCTTTATAAACAGATGTATATTTGGGTTTATTGGATAATATTACTACTTTTGTCGTGATTTTTCTAAAACGAGTTTTTAGGGGGCCTCTGGTCTCCTATTTTGTTGAATATAATTAATGATTGACAAAGCAAAGGTAATACAGCTGGTAAAAGAGCGACTCGACGACAAGATGTTTATCGTCGACGTTTCTGTTAACGAACGAAATGTGATCAATATTTTTATTGACAGTTTCGAGGGCGTAACAATCGAGCAGTGTATTTCTGTAAGTCGTAATGTCGAGCATAATTTTGATCGTGAAGAAGAAGATTTTGAGTTGCATGTGTCGTCTCCGGGACTAACCGAAGGATTTAGAGTACGAGAGCAGTATATAAAGTATACGAATCGTAACATCGAAGTTCAGACTACACTTTCGGATAAAAAACTGGAAGGCACTTTACTGGAGGTGAACGACGAAGGAATTGTACTGGAAACTTCGGGGCGTGAAAAGGTAGAAGGACACAAAAAAAAGCAACTGGTAGTTAAAAAACATAATCTAAAATACGATGAGATAACAACGGCAAAACCGGTTATTTCATTTAAATAATGTATTGAACGATGGAAAATATTAATCTGATAGATTCATTTGCAGAGTTTAAAGAGCTAAAGAACATTGACAGGGCTACAATGATGAGCGTTATTGAGGAAGTATTCCGCAGTGTGCTTGTAAGGCAATTTGAAACCGATGAGAATTTTGATATAATTATCAATATTGATAAAGGTGACTTTGAAATCTGGAGAAACCGCGAAGTTGTTGAAGACGACAAACTGGAAGATCCAAATGCTCAGATCACACTTTCTGAAGCACAGAAAATAGATGAAGATTATGAAGTTGGCGAAGAAGTTACCGACGAAGTAAAATTGGTAGATTTCGGCCGACGTGCAATTTTAAACCTAAGACAAAATCTTGCCAGTAAAATTATGGAACTCGAAAAAGACCATATTTACGGCAAATACAAAAACAAAATCGGCGACATCGTTACCGGTGAAGTTTATCAGGTTTGGAAAAAAGAGATCCTTATTTTAGATGACGAAGGCAACGAGCTGATTCTTCCAAAATCGGAACAAATTCCTTCCGATTATTTTAGAAAAGGAGACAATGTAAGAGCCATCGTTTACAAAGTAGAATTACGCAACAACAACCCGCTGATTATTCTTTCAAGAACAGCTCCGGCATTCCTCGAAAGATTATTCGAACTCGAAATTCCTGAAATTTTCGACGGTTTAATTACCATCAAAAAGATTGTTCGTGTTCCGGGCGAGCGGGCAAAAGTAGCGGTCGAATCGTACGACGAAAGAATCGATCCGGTTGGAGCATGCGTTGGAATGAAAGGTTCGCGTATTCACGGTATCGTTCGCGAGCTGAGAAACGAAAACATTGATGTGATCAACTTTTCGTCTAACACACAGTTGTTTATAAAAAGGGCATTAAACCCTGCAAAAATAAATTCAATTAAACTTTTAGAAGACGACAAAAAAGCAGAAGTTTATTTGAAACCAGAAGAAGTTTCGTTGGCCATCGGAAAAGGCGGATTAAATATTCGTTTGGCCAGTCAGCTTACAGGATACGAAATAGATGTTTATCGTGAAATGGAAGAAGACGACGAAGATGTAAACTTGGATGAGTTTGCTGACGAAATCGAAAGCTGGGTTATCGACGCATTAAAAGGCATCGGATGCGACAGTGCGAAAAACGTACTGAATATTCCTCGTGCCGAATTGATTAAACGTACCGATCTGGAAGAAGAAACAATCGACCATGTGTTGAGCATCTTCAAATCGGAATTTGAATAAATTGGTTAAAATTAAATTACAGTAACAGTAGAAATACTACGATTGTAAAAACAGGTTTTAACACATTGAAAAGAAAAGAAAAAGAATTTTATGGTAGTAGGCAAATCATTTAGGCTTAGCAAACTTGCAAGAGAATTCAACGTTGGTATTCATACCATTGTCGAATCGTTGCATAAAAAAGGAATTGAAATCGACTCAAATCCTAACACAAAAATCTCTGCTGAGGCCGTGCAACTTCTTGAAAAAGAATACAAGGTTGACATCTCGATCAAGAAGGAGTCGGAAAAAATTAGCTTAAAAAGTTCTCGTCCGAAAAAAGAAGTCATCAGTATTGATAATCCGGAAGGCGAACCGATTAAGGAGGAAACCAAAGAGATGCCTGCAAAAGAGGTTAAAGCTGAAGTCGACAAACCAGTGGTTAAAGAAAAAAAGCCAGCTGAAACTCAAAAAGAAAAGCCAGCAGAAGCAGAAATTACTTCGCTTGTCGAGAAAAAAGAGAAGGTAAAAATTCTTGGGACTGTTGATTTAGACCAAATATCCAGACCAAAAAAGAAAGAAGAAAAGGTTAAAGCTCCTGTAGTCGAAAAAAAGGAAGAAGCAAAACCAGAAATAAAAACAGCACCGAAAGAAGAGGAAAAACCGGTTGAAGCAGTCGCCCCAGAAGCTGCGCCTGTTAAAGAAGAAACGGTTAAGGAAGCACCAAAAGCAGAAGTTCAGAAAGAACAAATGCATGCTGCCGATATTCCAAAGGTTGACGAAGTAAAAGTGGTTGGAAGAATCGATTTAACCAATATAAATCAGAAAACCCGCCCTGCTAAAAAAACCAAAGAGGAAAAAGACAAAGAACGGAAAGAGCGTCAGAAAGCAGCCAGAAAAGGTTCTGAAGGAAACAGAGATCGCGAAAAAAGCAAAGCCGGCAAAGATCATTTAATAAAAGCGAAAGCCGGTAAATTAGATGGACCAACTGTACTCGGCAAAATTGATCTTCCTGATAATACAAAATCAGATTCGGGAGATGCCAATTCGCGCAAAAAGAAAAGAAGAAGAATTCAAAAAGATACCGGAAAGGTGAACGTAGAACGCAAACCGGGCGAAGCTCCAAAAGGCCGATTTACAGTTACCAAACAAGGTCAGGGCGGGAAAAAGAAAAGACAACTCAAAAAAGAGGTGAACGAGGAAGATGTACAAAAGCAAATTAAAGATACATTAGCCCGTTTAACATCAAAAGGAAAATCGAAAGGATCGAAACACAGACGAGATAAAAGAGCTGCCGCGAGTGAAAAAATTCAGGCAGATATCGAAAAGCAAATTGAAGAACAAGGAGTTCTGAAAGTAACCGAATTTGTGTCGGTTGCCGAATTTGCAACCATGATGGACGTTAGTGTTACCCAGGTTATTTCATCGTGTATGAGCCTTGGATTATTTGTATCAATCAACCAACGATTAGATGCAGAAACACTTTCTGTTGTGGCTGAAGAATTTGGTTTTAAAGTTGAATTCGTAAGTGTCGAAATTCAGGAAGCAATCGAGGAAGTGGAAGATTCGGAAGAAGACTTGAAACCACGTTCGCCAATTGTTACGGTAATGGGACACGTCGACCACGGTAAAACATCGTTGCTCGACCACATCAGAAGTACCAACGTAATTGCTGGTGAGGCCGGTGGAATTACACAGCATATTGGAGCTTACCATGTGAGCCTGGAAGATGGAAAAGACATTACTTTCCTTGATACTCCCGGTCACGAAGCGTTTACTGCAATGCGTGCCCGTGGTGCACAAGTTACCGACATTGCAATTATTATTGTTGCTGCCGACGACGATGTGATGCCACAAACCGTTGAGGCAATTAATCACGCAGCTGCTGCTAATGTTCCAATTGTTTTTGCCATTAATAAAATTGACAAACCCGGAGCAGATCCTGAAAAAATTAAAAAACAACTGGCTGAAATGAATTACCTCGTTGAAGAATGGGGTGGAAAATATCAGTCGCACGATATTTCGGCGAAAAACGGAATCGGAATCGATGAACTACTTGAAAAAGTACTTTTAGAAGCCGAGATGCTCGAGCTGAGGGCCAATGCAAACAAAAATGCGCAAGGAACAATTATTGAATCGGAGCTGGACAAAGGACGTGGATATGTATCGACTTTACTGGTACAAAGCGGAACTTTAAATGCCGGCGATATTGTAATTGCGGGTCAGTATTTTGGTCACGTAAAAGCGATGTTCAACGAGCGTAACCAGCGCATCGAAAAAGTTGGCCCTGCAGAACCTGCAATTATTCTTGGATTGAATGGTGCACCACAAGCGGGTGACAAGTTCAATGTTATGGAGAACGAACGCGATGCACGTAACATTTCGAACAAACGCGAACAACTCGCTCGTGAGCAAGGATTAAGAACACAAAAACATATTACGCTCGACGAAATTGGCCGAAGAATCGCCATCGGAAACTTCCAGGAATTGAACCTGATTGTAAAAGGTGACGTTGACGGTTCGATCGAAGCACTTTCTGATGCCCTGATCAAATTATCGACTGAAGAAATTCAGGTAAATATCAAACATAAAGCAGTTGGTCAGATTTCTGAATCGGACATTCTGCTTGCTGCGGCCTCGGAAGCAATTGTTATTGGATTCCAGGTTCGACCATCGTTAAATGCAAGAAAAATTGCAGAAAAAGAACAGATCGACATTCGTTTGTACTCGATTATTTACGATGCAATTAACGAGATAAAAGCCGCAATGGAAGGTATGTTATCGCCTGATATTAAAGAAGAAATTTTGGGAACTGTTGAAGTTCTCGAAGTATTTAATATTACCAAGGTGGGTACAATTGCAGGCTGTTTGGTTCGCGACGGGAAAATTAACCGGAACTCGAAAGTTCGTGTTATCCGCGATGGAATTGTAGTTTACACCGGAAAACTCGGATCGCTTAAACGTTTTAAAGACGACGTAAAAGAAGTGAAAAACGGTTATGAATGTGGATTGAATATCGATAAATTCAACGACATTAAAGTTGGCGACCACGTAGAAGCATATCACGAAATTGAGGTTGCAAAAACACTCTAAAAAACACAAATTAAATAGTTGAAAAGGCTGGGTTTTCCCGGCCTTTTTTATTTCAAATTTCTGACAGGAAGGTTATTAACAATCGATGTTTCATTTAATAAACGAAAAAATCATTTTTAACGTTCTCTAATTAGTACTTTTGAAAAAACCAAGCAATAATGAGGAGAAATCTGATTATAATATTTATTGTACTACTTGCTGCGGCAGCAGGTTTTATTTACCTTACAAAAGACAAATCTGTTTTTTCGAAAGAAACTTCGTTGTACAAAGCCGTGCCGGTTTCTGCGCCGATTTTTCTTGAATTAAGCGCATTAAAATCGATCCCAACCAACAATCCAATGATTGAGGGATTGCTTGCAATGGAAAAAGATATTCTCTTTTTCAAAACCATTGTTCTGATGGATACGCTGATTCAAAACAACAAAGAAATTCAAAACAGTTTACGTAACGAAGCCATGGTTTTGGCTTTCGATTTTGTTGGCGAAAATAAAATATTTCCTTTAATCGTTATAAAATCGGCAAGCAGCAGCAAACAAAAATCGATAGAGAAATTTTTGTCGTTTGCTTATCCAGCGGGTAAATTTTCGATTCAGCAGAAAAAATACAGCAATCGCGATATTATAACGGTAAATAATGTAGCCGGCGAAGGCAAAATGTTTTATTGTTTTAGCGATGGTTTGTTTTTAGCGAGTCCCAAAGAATTATTACTCGAGAAAGCGATCCGACAAATGAGCACACAAAGTGTAATCGACAATTCGTTTTTTGCACAAGTTAATAAAACGGTTAGCTCGCAAGCGAAGATTTCGTGGTACATCAATCACCAAACCTTTCCCGATTTGGTTGCTTTGTGGTTAAACAAACGTTCTTCGATAAGCACCAATGAGTTTGGAGAAAACATTCGAACAAATTTCAGTACCGCATTTAAAGGCTTTAAAAATTTTGCTGCCTGGAGCGAATTGGATATAAAACTCAGCGAAGACGAAATTGCTTTTACCGGAATTTCTGCAGCCGACGATTCGCTGAACCACTTTCTTTCTGTTTTCGACGGACAAGAACCGGTACGTATTCAGTCCGATAAAATACTGCCCAAAAACACCTCATTTTTTACCAGTTATTCTTTTTCGAACAAAACCTCATTTTTCGATAAACTTGAAAAATATTTTTCGCACACGCAATCGTATTACAAAAGAGAAGATCAGATCAAAAAATTGAATCGGGCTTGCGCGTTGATTTTAAAAGTACTTTTGAAGGAATGGCCCGAAACGAATTGATTGTTGCCACCACTTCAATCCCGGTTGAAACAGCCAATAAAACCACTTTGTTTTTGATCCAAACCGGCGGAAAAACAGATGCCGAAGTTCAGTTTAATAAATTACTGACCAACTATTCAAAACGAAAAAATATTGAGTTGAACACCTTAAAAACGTGGTTTGAAGTTGATAATGAAACGCGGTTTACCATTTACAAATTTCCGTATCCATCTTTTCCTGGAATTTGGTTGGGCAAACCATTTGGTGTGGCCGAAGCCAGGTTTGCAGCATTTTACGACAATTACCTTGTTTTTAGCAATACAGAAAAAGGGCTGCAACAATACCTGTACAACATGGTTTTCGGATCGACACTCAACAAAGATGTTCGTTATTCGAAATTCAAACAAAACATCGCAAGCCGCGCCAACATTAATTCTTACGTTAATATCAACCGGATTTTTGGACTCTATAAAGAAATTTTTGATGCCGGTCTTTCTTCAGAATTTGAAAAACACGAGGATTTTCTGCGAAAATTCCAGACCGTTAACTGGCAAGTGGTTTGCGAAAAAGGGATTTCGTTTAATGCTGTTAACATTGCATTTAACGAGTCGGTTGAAGAAGATGCGCAAACCACCTGGCAAAGTAACATAGGAAACAGGGTCGGCAACAAACCGGAAATTGTAATCAATCACAACAGTCACGAGAAACGCGAAGTTATCTTGCAGGACGAGAAAAACAACCTGCTTTTAATTACCACCGAAGGACGCGTTCGCTGGAGTGTGCCAATTCCGGAAAAGATTATGAGTAAAATTCATCAGGTCGATTATTTGAAAAACGGGAAATTACAATTTCTCTTTAATACAAAAAGCAAGTTGTATTTGATTGACCGCGAAGGAAATAATGTTGCCAATTTTCCGGTTGATTTCAGGTCGCCGGCAACCAACGGAGTTAATGTTTTCGATTACGACAACAATCGCAATTACCGTTATTTTATCGCCTGCGAAAACAAAAAAGTTTACGCATACGACAGCGACGGAAAAATTGTAAGTGGCTGGCAGTTTCGTCAAACCGATTTTACGGTAACAAATCCGGTTCAGCATTTACGCGTCAACAACAAAGATTATATTGTTTTCAACGATAAATCGCGAATTTACATTCAGCACAGAAATGGCGTTGAAAGGGTGAAAAGCACAGCAAAACTGAATTATTCAAATAATCCGGTTGTTTTAAACCTGAATGGCAAACCCAAAATTGTGGCGAGCGACAATACCGGTAAAGTATTTTATTTGTATTTCGATGGAACTTTTGCCGAAAAGAAAACAGGCAAATTTAGCGAAAATCACTTTTTTACGGTTGGCGACATCAATGGGAATGGTATTCCCGACTTTGTTTTTACCGATGAAAATGAACTGACCGTAATAGACGAAAACGGGAAAGAAATTTATTCCGAAAAATTTAAAAACGACATCGAATTTCCTGCGCATATTTACACCTTTTCCA
>JBNKOT010000257.1:0-2607 GCA_050294855.1 Draconibacterium sp.
CTCCGATTAAAATCACACCCAAAATATAAGGTGTTACTTCTTTTAAAGTAAGCGGGGCATCGTAAGGCATTTTTATGTCGGTTGGCCCTTTTGTTGTGTCGATTTGCATGGTGAAAACATTTAATGTTACTCCATTTGTAGGCACCGAATCGATGGTGCCGTCGACATCTATTTTAAACCACTTCGGAGCAATTCGGTAACTACCGCTATCGAAACTGGTGATTGTAAAACTCTGAATTTGTTTCTGCAATTTATCGTTGTCGAGTTCGAAAGTGTCAATTGCCGATCGACTTAAAACTTCAATTAAACCCTGATTTAACGAATCTGGTAATTGCGGAAACTGAACTTCCACATTTTTGGGATGATCGATTTCGAGGAAAAGTTTTATCTGATCGCCAATTAAAATGTTTGTCGAATCGAGTCGGGCAGTGGCTTTTATTCGCTGCGCATTGCTCACTCCCGAAATCAGTATCGAAAAGAATATAAATAGTATTTTAAACTTCAACATCGTTCGTTTTTATTTTAATGCCCGTTTTTTAAACAGGTTCATTAACGATTTTACGTAATCTTCGTTGGTGTTTATCGAGGCATAATCCACACCGCATTTTTTAAACATTACATCGAGCCGCCCAGAATGTTTAACCCACCAATCGCTGTAAATTTCTCTGGTTTTTCTCGAACTGCTGTCGACCCAGACATATTTCCCGGTTTCGGCATCTTTTAATTTAATCATCCCAATCGCAGGTAAAGTTGTTTCGCGTTGGTCGTAAATTTTTAATGCCACGATATCGTGTTTGTTGTTGGCAATCGAAAGTGCCAATTCCAGGTCTTTATTATCGTCCATAAAATCGGAGATAAGAAAAGTGGTACAACGCTTTTTGATGGCGTTGGTCAGATAACGGATTGCAGCGGTAATGTCGGTACCTTTTTCTTCGGGATGAAAATCGATCAATTCACGAATAATTCTCAGAATATGACTTTTCCCTTTTTTGGGGGGCATAAATTTTTCGATTTTATCCGAGAAAAAGATCACCCCGATTTTATCGTTGTTCTGAATGGCGGAAAAAGAAAGAACGGCCGATATTTCGGTAATAATATTTTTTTTCATGTTCTCGAAAGTTCCAAAGTCGCGCGATCCGCTTACATCGATCAGCAACATCACCGTCAATTCACGTTCTTCCTCAAAAACTTTAATGTAAGGAGTGCTGTACCGTGCGGTAACATTCCAGTCGATGTTTCGGATGTCGTCGCCAAATTGGTATTCGCGAACTTCAGAAAAAGCCATTCCACGCCCCTTAAAAGCACTGTGATATTCGCCGGCAAAAATATTCCGCGACAAACCACGAGTCTTTATCTCGATCTTTCGAACTTTTTTTAATAAATCACTTGTTTCCATAAAAGAGTTTCAAGTTTCAAGTTGCAGGTTTCAAGTTACATAAAACCTAATCCTTCAATCTTTCAGTAATCCAATCTATTGTCACCCTGAGCGAATTCGAAGGGCAATCCTTGAGTCCTTTTTTAAGGTACTTCAACCGTATTTAAAATGTCGGTAATTACTTCTTCCGAAGTTATGTTGTTAGCCTCGGCTTCGTAACTTAAACCAATACGGTGGCGCAAAACATCAGGACAAACGGCGCGTACATCTTCCGGAATAACATAACCACGGCGTTTAATAAATGCATACGCTTTTGCTGCCTGTGCCAGACTGATTCCTGCCCTTGGAGAAGCTCCGTACGAAATCATTTCGGCATATTTTTCGAGTTTGTATTCGGCCGGTTCGCGGGTTGCAAATACGATATCGATGATGTATTTCTGGATCTTTTCATCCATGTACACATCTTTCACCACCTCGCGGGCTTTTAAAATATCTTCAGTTTTTAAGATGGTTGAAGTTTCAGGAAAACTCTTTAACAGGTTTTGCTGAATAATCTGTCGCTCTTCTTCTTTTGTCGGATAATTAATCACCACTTTCATCATAAAACGGTCGACCTGCGCTTCGGGAAGCGGATAAGTTCCTTCCTGTTCAATTGGATTTTGTGTGGCCATTACCAAAAAGGGTGCGTCAAGTGTAAAGGTATTGTCGCCTATGGTAACCTGACGTTCCTGCATGGCTTCTAGTAATGCCGACTGCACTTTTGCGGGGGCCCGGTTAATCTCATCTGCCAAAATAAAGTTGGCAAAAATCGGCCCTTTTTTTATGGTGAATTCCTCTTTTTTCTGACTATAAATCATTGTTCCCAATAAATCGGCAGGAAGCAAATCCGGAGTAAACTGGATTCTTGAAAACTGTGCATTTATGGTTTGTGCCAGCGATTTAATCGCCAGTGTTTTTGCCAATCCCGGTACACCTTCCAATAAAATATGACCGTTTGATAATAAACCGATCAACAAACTTTCGACCAAATGTTTTTGCCCGATAATTACTTTCCCCATTTCTATTGAAACGATATCCACAAATGAGCTCTCCCGCTGAATTCTTTCGTTCAATTCTTTAATGTCAACTGCCTGTTCCATATTATATTCTTGATTTTAACTTAATTGTTGCGGCCGAAATTGCCACCGTTATTTTTCTTTTATTTTGCGTCAGGAAAAAATCTTTTTGTTTTT
>JBNKOT010000258.1:0-5101 GCA_050294855.1 Draconibacterium sp.
ATGTGCGACAAATGCTTCTCCAAACAAATTCTTAGCGATTTCCGATTCTGCCATCATTTTTGTTGCTTCCGAAAGCGAGGTTGGTAAAACTCCGTTGCTTTTGTTTTTGTATCCGTTTCCAACAGTTTCAGGAATTTTTAGCTCAATTTTGTTTTTAATTCCCCACAAACCGGAGGCCAGTGAGGCTGCCATTGCCAAGTAAGGATTTGTATCGGAACCCGGAACCCGCATTTCTATTCTGCATGCATTATTATTGCCCGGAATCACGCGAATTGAAGTGGTCCGATTATCGATTCCCCAGGTTAAAGTCGATGGTGCCCAATCACCCGAATTCAGCCTTTTATAACTGTTGATATTGGGTGCAAACATGGGCAGAATTTCTGGCAAACAAGCGATCTGACCGGCAATAAAATGTTCCATCAATTTGCTCATTTTATGTTCGGTGTTACCATCAAAAAATAAATTAATTTTGCCTTCGCTATCCCATAAACTTTGATGAATGTGTCCTCCGCATCCCGGAAGTTTGCATTCCATTTGGCCATAAACGATGCCATAAATTCATGTTTGTAGGCAATTTCTTTGACGGCTGTTTTAAAAAGAATTGCTTTGTCGGCAGCCGATAAAATATCGTCGTAAACAATAGATGCTTCTAAAACGCCTGGACCGGTTTCGGTATGCAGTCCTTCTACCGGGATATTAAATTCGGCCAGCAAATTGAATAAATCGTTGAAATAGGGCTGATTTAAAGAGCTGCGTAATATCGAGTACCCAAACATTCCGGGAGAAATCGGCTGAAGGTTTTGAAATTCGGATTCGTGCAATTCGTTGGGCGTTCCCCTAAAATTAAACCACTCAAATTCTTGTGCAAAAAGTGCTTTAAAACCAAGGTCCTTGCATTCTTGTGCCACTTTTTTCAGCAAACTTCTCGGACAGGCCGACCCGGCATACTTTTTATCGCTGCTAAAATCTGCCAGAAAAAATGGTGTCGAATTTTCCCACGGAATTTCGCGGAAAGTATCGATATCGATTGTTGCTTTTGCATCCGGATATCCGGTATGCCAGCCTGTTAATTTTGTGTTGTCGTAACATTTGTCGGCAACGTCCCATCCAAAAATTACATCGCAAAAGCCAAGTGTTTTTCCATTCGAGTTCAGAAATTTTTGTTTATTAATGTATTTGCCGCGCAAAACTCCATCAATGTCTGAAACTGCAATTTTTATTCTTGTCGTGTTCGGGTCTTTTATTTTTTGTAGGATCGATTCTTTGTTCATCAGAACGTTTTAATTTTTTAGTAAAATAACCGATGTTTAAGTAAATATCAAAAAAAAAGAAGTAATCCGAAAAATAATATTTTAAAATTATTGAATCCAAAATTTAATTTTTAATGATTTTAATAGTGCACCCCTTGAAATTCAAGATTTATCGTAAAAAATTCCTTAATTATTGTGATGTCATATTGAAAAACAGAGGTTGTAATTCGAATTTATTGTAAATTTGGATGCAGAATAATTATATCACAGAATAAAAATAATCAGACATGGCACAATTTAGATTTAAAGCGTTAGACGAAGTACTAAACCGGAAACCGGTAAAGGTCGTCAGAGAAGAAAACCTGGTATCAGACTACTATGGAATGATGGTATTTGATCAGGCAAAAATGAAAAAGTACCTTTCGAGGGAAGCATACAAAGCAGTTACCGATGCAATCAGCAAAGGAACAACTGTCGATCGGAAAATGGCAGATCAGGTGGCACAGGGAATTAAAGCATGGGCCATCGAAAACGGGGCAACGCATTATACACACTGGTTTCATCCATTAACCGATGGAACGGCAGAAAAACACGACGCTTTTATTGTTCATGGTGCCGATGGAGGAGTTATCGAATCCTTTTCAGGAAGTTTACTTTCGCAGCAAGAACCCGATGCATCTTCGTTTCCAAGTGGAGGAATCCGTCAAACTTTCGAAGCACGCGGTTACACAGCCTGGGATCCGACTTCGCCGGCATTTATCAGCGAAACAACTTTAACTATTCCAACTATTTTTATTTCGTACACCGGAGAAGCACTCGATTACAAAACTCCGCTTTTACGTGCCATTCATAAAGTAGATAAGGCGGCAACAGAAGTTTGCCAATATTTCGATAAAAATGTTACTTCTGTACAAACCAATTTAGGTTGGGAGCAGGAATATTTTCTGATTGATGAGGCCTTGTTTATGGCACGTCCCGACCTTGTTTTAACCGGCCGTACTTTAATGGGACATGCATCGTCGAAAGACCAGCAATTAGACGATCATTATTTTTCGTCGATTCCAACACGGGCCAACCGTTTTATGCAAGACGTAGAAAATGAGGCGTATAAATTAGGTATTCCATTAAAAACAAGACACAACGAGGTTGCACCAAATCAGTTTGAATTTGCACCGATATACGAAGAGGCGAATTTAGCCAACGACCACAACCAATTGGTGATGGATATTATGGGCAAGATTGCACGTCGTCATAAATTTCGTATTCTTTTTCACGAAAAACCGTTTGCCGGAATTAATGGTTCGGGAAAACATAATAACTGGTCGCTCGAAACCAATACCGGGGTTAATTTATATTCGCCCGGGAAAAACCCAAAATCGAACCTGCAGTTTTTAACTTTTGTAGTGAATACATTAAAAGCTGTTTACGATGGTCAGGATTTATTACGTGCCAGTATCTTAACGGCACAAAATTCGCATCGTTTGGGAGCTAACGAAGCACCGCCGTCAATTTTGTCGGTATTTTTAGGAAGCGAAGTTTCGGGGATGCTCGATTTAATGGAAGAAGCGGTTGTCGATCGCAAAATGACACCCGATGAAAAAACAGCCTTGAAACTAAATATCGGACGAATTCCTGAAATTATACTGGATAATACCGACAGAAACCGGACATCTCCTTTTGCATTTACCGGAAATCGTTTTGAATTCCGCGCAGTGGGTTCGTCGGCGAATAATGCATCGGCTTTAATTGTATTAAATACGCTGATGACAAACCAGTTAAAAAAGTTCAAAGTTGCTGTTGATGCCTTGATTGAGAAAGACATTAAAAAGGACGAAGCAATTTTTCAGGTATTAAAAGAACTGATTATTGAATCGAAACCAATACGTTTTAATGGCGATGGTTACAGCGATAACTGGGTAAAAGAAGCCGCAAAACGAGGACTGTCGAATGTAAATAGTGTTCCAGAGTCGCTGGCTGCTTATCTTACTCCTGAAAGTAAAGATTTGTTTGCAAAACTTGGGATTTTTAACGAGTCGGAATTGAATGGCCGTGTTGAAGTGGAATACGAAAAGTTCATCATGAAAATCCAGATTGAGGCACGGGTTTTAGGTGATCTTGCAATTAATCATATTGTACCAACTGCAGTTGCCTATCAAACCATGTTACTCGAAAATGTCAGGAATTTGAAGGAAGTTTTTTCTGTTGAAGAATATGAAGATTTGGCTAGCGGACGGAAAGAATTGATCAAAGAAATTGGTGGACATATTTCTGCCATTAAGGCGAAGTGCAAAGAAATGGTGGAAGCCAGAAAACAGGTAAATGTAATTGAAGATGTAATAGAAAAGGCAATGGCTTACGATAAAAAAGTTAAACCATATCTGGAAGAAGTGCGTTATCACATCGATAAACTGGAATTAATTGTTGACGATGAAAAATGGCCATTGCCAAAATATCGTGAATTACTATTTGTAAGATAATTTATTACCATAACTCGGATTTTTAAAAGGACTTTTCGTCAATTGATGGAAGGTCTTTTTTTTGTGCTTAATTGATAAATATTCATTGGGTTAATAACCAAATATTTCTTGTGTTTTGGTACATCCTGTTCCTCTTATTATCCAAACGAATTGAATATGAATCGGTCATCAAAATCAACATAGATTTTTTTAGGAAATCTGAATATTCCTCCGCAAATGTTTGATTTTTTTGATGTTCTTTTTGATTCTTGATGTCGTTAATGACATGATCGACATGCGAATTGTTATACAAAAATGCTCCAGATCCTTGTTGCTATGCAAATTTTTCACTCCCAGTTTTCTGTTGATTAATCCATTTCGGAGAGCTCGCCTTAACGTATTTTAAGAGTTCGGAAAACTATTCTGCAGACTGTATTCCAAAAAAAATGAATGTGATCAGGCATTCCTTTTATTGCCATCACGCTATGGCCTCTTTTTTTAATCAAAAGAATTCCTCGAGGGCTTTGTCTCGGGGTGCCATATATTCTCCCCTGAATTCCAGAAATGAGGTAGTGTAAATTACAATTCTGTAGGTTTTATGAATGAGCGACAGTCTATTTCGCACGGTGAAAATGGCATGAATGAGCGAGCGTTTGAGTATACGTTTTTGTCATGTTGTATTTTGTGCGAAATGAATACTTCTCCATACGAGATCAGTAAAAAATATTTCATGCTTTGCACTTCTGGAAATCAATAAATTCATTGAACTATTAAAAAGATCAAAACAATTTTGTTGCTTTTTTGCAAGGAATAAAAGAGTTTCTCGTCTTTTAAATAAAATAAAAAATAATAATTGTATGAAATATTTGTTTGTGTTCCTTTCTCTTTTGATTCTCACTCTGTTTTCGAATGCACAGTTGCCCGATGTTGAGGTTCAGGACCTCGATCAGAATTGGAGTTCGTTGGAAAAATTGGGTGGTGAAAAATTAACAGTCATCGACTTCTGGGCAACCTGGTGTAAACCATGTGTTACCGGAATTCCCAAGCTAAATTCAATTTATCAGGAGTTTTCGAAACAGGGAGTTGAATTTATTGGAGTAAATGTTGACGGACCCAGAAATCAATCGAAAGTAAAACCGTTTGCAAATTCATTGGGAATAAAATACCCGATTGTTTTGGATCCGAATCAGGATTTGGTGAACGATTTTAATGTCACTGCTTTTCCAACACTGATAGTTTTGAATTCGAAAGGAAAAGAGGTTTTTGTACACGAGGGTTTTAATCCGGGCGATGAAAACATCATAAAAGAAGAAATAACCAAACTGCTACAAAAATGAAACTCAAAATTGGTTTTATAATATTGAGTTGGTTTGGGTTTGCAAGCTTTGCCTGGGG
>JBNKOT010000259.1:0-8154 GCA_050294855.1 Draconibacterium sp.
AAGTTTAAGTTTTTCCCCAGTTTATAACGCAGGTTGGTATTTGTTTCGCGGTCGCCAATAACTTTCACCGGATTATCGACTCGTATTGCACCGTGGTCAGTTGTTACAATTACGCGAATGTCGTTTTCCGATAAACTTTTAAGTAGCTCGAGCAATGAAGAGTTCTGAAACCAGCTTAAAGTAATCGATCGATATGCTTTTTCGTCGCTGGCCAGTTCTTTAATCATGTCCATTTCTGTTCGTGCGTGCGAAATCATATCCACAAAATTAACTACCATCACCGATAAATCATTATCGAGGATATTGTTAAGATTTTCGGAAACCCAACGGTCTTTTTTTGTGCCGGTAACTTTTTCGAAATACAGACTTTCTTTGCGCCCAAAACGGTTGAGCTGCTTTTGAATCAATGTTTCTTCGTGTCTATTTTTGTGTCCTTCGTTATCATCGTCTTCCCATAGCTCGGGGTAGAGTTTTTTAATTTCGGATGGCATTAATCCAGCAAACATCGAATTACGTGCATACATGGTTGCCGCTGGCAAAATTCCACAATACAATTCTTCCTGGTCGGTTCTGAAATACTGGTTAAAAACCGGACTGAGTGTTCTCCACTGATCAAAACGCAGGTTGTCGATTACTAAAACCAGGGTTCTTTTCCCGGCATCGAGATGAGGAAAAACACATTGTTTAAAAACATCGGGCGAAAGCATCGGACGTTCTTCGTTATCCTTCACAAACCAATGCATGTAATTCTCTTTTACAAACCTAAAAAATGCTTTGTTGGCATCGTCTTTCTGCATTTTTAAAATCTCGTCCATGGTCGTGTCGTCCGACTGGCTCAACTCGATTTCCCAATGCACCAGTTTTTTATAAATGTCTTTCCATTCGTCAAAAGTCAGCCGATCGTTAATCTGCATTCCAATCTGCCCGAATTGCATTTGATAAGCCGAAGTAGTTTGTTGTGTAACCAAACGTTTTTGATCGATGTTCTTTTTGAGCGAAAGCAAAATCTGTTTTGGGTTAACCGGTTTTATCAGGTAATCGGCTATTTTTGAACCCACCGCCTCGTCCATAATATTTTCTTCTTCGCTTTTGGTGATCATCACCACCGGAACATTCGGATTGATTGATTTAATTTTGGTGAGGGTTTCCAGACCCGTCATTCCGGGCATGTTTTCATCCAAAAAAATAATGTCGTAAAATTTTTCCTGAACTTTTTCAACGGCGTCAGAACCATTATTGGCGGTTTCAACTTCGTAACCTTTTTCTTCTAAAAATATAATGTGTGCGCGTAGTAAATCTATTTCGTCGTCTGTCCAAAGTATTCGTGGTTTGTTCATAATTATTATTTAATTCTTGTCAAAGATAGAAACAAAAAAAGTGCCGTATTAGTATGAGCTTAACAAACTTTAACGACTGGGGGAGGAAAGTTCGAAGTATAAAGTTTAAAGTTTAAAGTCAAAAGTCAAACGTTGTAGAAGAAGTACAAGTTGGGTGATTGAATTCTGCAACAGAAAACTGCGACTTTCTTTTATTGTTGCAGATAAATTCGTTTATAAAAATTCATGTAATCGGTAATGTTTTTCTCTTTCAGAAAAATGTCGAAATTATCGTTTGATATCAGAAAGTTTCTGTATTGTTCTTGTCGCAATGGTGCGTACAAAGTACGGTTGTTTTTCACTTTATTAAAAAAGGGCAGTGCTGTTTCTTTGTCGGGTAATCCAGAAATTCGTACAATCTGGCGAATATCATCCAACGAAATCACCTCAACTTTTAACGACAGATTTGCATAATTGGCCATGTTAAATTGTTCCAGCCCACTAATAAATGCCGGTTGATCGATTCCAAGTTTTGAAATTACAAATACAAGATTGTGAGCTCCGTTAACGTTTTCGTTGTACGGACCAGTATATTCTTCGGGTTCTACGGCAACTTCGGTTGGCGCAGATGGCTGATTAGTATTTGTAGCAGCTGTTGTTGCTGCAGCACTTGTTAGTGTCGGAGCCTGTGCAGTTGTACTTGTTTGTGTTTTTCGTTGTATGTAATTACTTCTGAAGAAATCGATGTAATCTTCCGTTTTGTTTTGTTCGATCAGCTTCTGGAGGTTTTCGTCGGTAACCAAAAAGTTTCGATATGTTGTTTGTCCCAGCGGTTCAAATAATTTTCGTGTGATTACCACTTTTCTGAAATACGACATCGACTCGGTTAAAGTTGGAATTCCTTTTACCACCAATAATTGATAATTGTCGGTTTGTTTGAGTTGAAGCGCGAGGTTCCAGATTCTGAAATTGTCGCGGTTAAAATCGGAGAATCCGTTCAACACTTGTCGCAACGACATTTTTTTATCCTGAATCGCGATGACAAAACTTTGTGTGGTGTCGATGTTGGTGTTAAACATTTTATCGGCACCGGTATTCACTACCACAAATTGTCCGCGTTCCTTTAAGATTTCGTCTTCTTCTTTTGCCCTTGCCATCAACTCTTCAGGCGAAATATCGGGCTCGTCGTCGCTGAAATCGGAACGGATAAAACGGCTGTAATTTTTCACAAAAAACTTGAGGTAATCGGCCGTCGATTTTTCTGCCAGCACCGTTCTGTAATTGGTCGACGAAATCACAAAATTCAAATAGTCGATATCTTTTAGCGTTTTAAAAACAGCAGCCCGACGAATAATTGCCCGATGATAAATCAGCGCACTTTCTTTATTTTCCATGGCCCGCACAATTACAAAAGCCAGGTTTTCGTCTAAGTTTTCAGTTTCAATATCGAAATCTATTTTTGTGTAGTGGTCGATGTTGTAGTTGGCCAGATCGAATTTTAACCGGTTGATATCGATTTCATCTTCGCGCGGATAAGCAATAACAAAGTAGTGCAGCAGATCCGGATCGTAAGTAAATTTACCACCAAATTCGTCGTTCTCCATTTCATTCCCCGGTAACAATTCGTCGTTCTGAATTTCTTCGCTGATGTAACCCATTTCAACCAATTTCTGGTAATCGGCCAGCGAACTGTCCTGAATCAGTAGAAGTATTTCGTTGGCCAGCGGAGTTGGTTCTTCTGATGGATACGTTGTTACATAAGCTTTTAATAGCGCTTCAAAATTATGAACATCGCCTTGTGTTCCCTTTGCAACGGTTTCCATAAAATCGATTTTCGGAATCAGTTGGCTGTCGGGGATCATGGTTTTCATTTGTGCCGAAAGCGAAATTACATGCTGATAACGACCGGATTTGTAGTTTCTGAACGTTTCGGAGTACATCCGGTTTAAGCTATCCATTCGCGCTTCTAGCTCGATAAAGAAATTTGGATTGATCAGATATTGCGCAAATTTACTGTTCGGGAATTGCGAAATAATTAATTGCTTGTACTGTTCAGAAAGTTGTTGCATTCCCATTAAATCGTACAAATCGTACAAATCGAAATACGCCGAAAGCAAATAAATGTTGTTCGGATATCTTTTGTTCAGATCTTCAAACGATTCTGCAGAACGCGGGTAATTGCCAAATTCAGATTTAAATATCTTACCGGCATTGTACAACGCATCCCTGATTTTTTCGTGCGAAATGTTCATCATCGAATCGGTTAAAGGAAGGTCTTGCGTATAAAATTCTTTTTTAAGCGGATCTTCTTCCCGAATTATTATCTGGCTCGAATCGATTTCGCCAATCAGTTCGTCAAATTCTTCCGGAGTAACCGAGTTTTTATTCGAACGTCTCCAATCGTCTGAAAGCACTCTTTTTCCCCATTGTTGTTGGAATGTAACTTTACCATACGATACGGTTTGAGGATTGTAGAAATACCAGCCGGCCCCCGATTGCTGACTTCCCATTCCCATTCGGTTTCGGTTGGCGCGGTTGTAACCCTGGTTTTGTGCTCCTTGCAAAGCTACGTTTTCAAGGTTTCTCTGCCGCTCCTGCTCGTCTTTCATTAATTGTGCAATTAATGCTTCGCGCTCCTCTTCAGGCATTTGTGCCACTTTCTGCAAACTGTCTTGTCGTTCAACAATGTGCAGGTTATCGACCAAACTGGTCAGACTTTTATAATTGGCAGCAAGTTGCTGGTAATTCGGATAAGTTTCGTCAATAATAATCATTGCACTGTCGTAGTAAGATTGTGCATCGCGATAACGCAAATCTTCAAAAAAGATGTCGGCTAGTGTAACTGCAGAAAGTGCCCGCTGAAACTGATTCTGATAACTTTTTGATACCGAAAGCCGGTAATTGTCGATTGCAATATCGCGGTTTCCTTCTTTAAAATAAATGTTTCCGAGCGCATAATAAATCTGATCCAAAAAGTCGACGTTCTTTTTGTCGCGCAACATTTTCTCCAACTCTTTTTTAATTTTTTCCGAATCGCCACCGGTAAAAACGCCAGCCGAATTAATTTTTGCGTTAAATGCCATTTTGTATCCGGGATTCATTTTTGTTACAGCTGCAAAAGCTTCCGAAGCTTCGGCATCGCGACCAACTTCTTTTAACAACTGTGCAATAATGTATTGAAGCCTGGCTTTGTTCTTTTTGAAAAATGTTTTTTTAATAGCAATGTCGAGGTATTTTATTGCCTCTTCGTATTCGCCTTGTTTTTTATAAAACTCGGCGGTTGCAATGGCAAGATCGCGCTCAAGTTTTTTTGGAAATTCCTCTTCGTTCTGAATCGATTGAATGGCTTCTGAAGCTTCTACATATCTTTCGAGTTCGGTATAACTTCTGAGCAACCAAACCTGTGCTTCGTAATGTGATTTGTCGTCAGGATATTTTCGGATTACGTACCCGAAATTATCGATGGCGGCCATAAAATTGTGCTGATAAAAATAGGCTTTTCCTATGAGCAAATAACTGTCGTCGATCCATTTGTTGAATTCTTCCTGACTCGCAAATTCCTGGTATTTCCGGGTACGTTTCTTTTTACGTTTTGGCTTTTTTGTGATGGAATGAATTTCGATCAGTTTAGAACATTTTATCACCGCATTTTCCATATCCGATTTTACCATGCGTGCAGCCGACGGGTCGCTTTCTTTATAAATGGGAAGTAGTCGTGTAAAATCGTTTTCAATGTTTTCTTCGATACTGAGGAGGCCGTATTTTACACTTTCGTTGGCATTAAAATAAACATTGTAACGAGAGGTTACATTGTGAAATGCCCGCGATGCTCCGGTGTTCTTTTCGGTAGAACAACGGGTAAATATCGACAGCAAAAAAAGGAATGCGATGGTATGTAAAAAAAATCTCTTCAAATAGAATATATTTTCGGCTTTAGGAATAAACTCTAAATTAAACAGTTTATTGCCCGATAATCCTTCATTTTATGCAATAACTAAAAGGCACAAAAATAACAAAATTTGTATGGTAGGAAGAGATTAATTGATTTTTAGTCATCGTATCACTCGAAGTGATACGATGACTAAAAAGTGACTAAAATTATCAGGAATTTATTTTCTGGTAATTTTTACTTTTTTGGTGGGTGCCTTTTGGATGTTCCGCAGATGAACACGATGCTCTACATTTTTAGCGACATCGGCAAAAGCCATTCCCATTAGTGAATTTTGATTTGCAGCAACCGGAGTTCCGTTGTCGCCACCTTCGCGGATGCCTTGTACAATCGGAATCTGTCCTAAAAATGGTAAGCCCAGTCGGTCGGCCAGATTTTTTCCGCCATCTTTCCCGAAAATATAGTATTTGTTTTCGGGCAATTCTTCGGGAGTAAACCACGCCATATTTTCTATTAATCCTAACACAGGCACATCTATCGATTTGCTTTGGAACATACTCGTTCCGCGGACTACATCGGCCAAAGCAACATCTTGAGGTGTGGTAACAATTACTGCTCCGGTTACCGGCACCGACTGCACGACCGTTAAGTGAATGTCGCTCGTGCCGGGAGGCAAATCGAGTAATAAATAATCGAGCTCGCCCCAGTTTCCTTCCGAAATTAATTGTTTTAAAGCATTCGACGCCATTGGTCCACGCCAGATAATTGCACTATCGGAATCAACAAAGAAACCAACCGAAAGAAATTTTACGCCGTATTTTTCGAGTGGATTGATCATTTCGCGGTCGCCGATTTTTATTCCTGCCGGACGCTCGCTTTCGGCACCAAACATTTTTGGGATCGAAGGGCCAAAAATATCGGCATCTAAAAGTCCAACTTTTTTACCCGAATTGGCAAGTGCAACTGCAAGATTTACAGCTGTTGTAGATTTTCCTACACCACCTTTTCCCGATGCAACAGCAATAATGTTTTTAACATTTGGTAAAACCGGGCGTTCCATGTCGTGGATAAATTTTACCGAAATATTGTCTTCGATTTCAACTTCCTCGCCAACATAGGTTTTAATTGCTTCTTCGCTTTTTAATACCAGCGCTTCAATATTCGGGTCGTCACTTTTCTGGAAAACCAAGGAAAAACTTACACGTTGCCCTGCAATACGAATTTCCTGGGGCATTTCTAAACTTACAATATCTTCTTCGCTTCCCGGATATTTTACAGTTCGTAAGGCATCGGTAATATTCTTTGGGACTATTAAATTTCTTGGTATTGCAGTCATTATGAATTTATTTTAAGTACTGATTATTTATTATTTTGAATGTGCAAATTTAATATTTGTAAAATTAAAAACACTCAGAGGGTTGAATTGTTTTGTAAAAATTGATGCAAACATATGTTTGAATTAAGAAAACTATTTCATCGGTTCACTGTAACGTTCTTGAAAATTAATTATCTGATCGTCTTCTAAACTAATTCCTTCATTTTCCAACAATTCTTTCATTGTACTCGGTTTCTCGAATGGATGTTTGGGATTTCGGATTGATTTGGTTTTGATTTTTTAATTGATATTAATTTTTGATTCAATAAGGAAAAAGTTTAAATTCATCCTATAAAAATGGACCACAAAATATCCCTTGACAGAAAACTTAAAATTCCATGAAATTGCTTCTTAAACTCAAAACTCTTTTTATTCTTTTACTATTATTTAGCTGCCAGCCAACTGGTTCGAGCGAATATATTATTGAAAATACTACCGATTATACCATTCGAATTGAAGGATTTGTGCGGATTAGTTATGTTGAAGGAGACATACCGGTTTATAAAGATAAACTGTATGCCGAAACCATTCTGATTCCTGCCCGTTCGCGATATTCTACCGTGCGCGCACATGCAAGTAGTATCGAGGGAGGTATTTTAAAAGAGATCAAATCGACTCAGTAAGTATCGTTTTCGAAGGAAAAAGAATTATAGAACAATATTGTGAAAAACCTCTTTCGTATGGATTCTGCGATATTGAACGAAATATTATGGATTTTCACAACAGTTATTTTTACCAAAAACGATCAAAAGATGAAAGTATTTATACCTACACATTTACCGAAGACGATTACGAGCGGGCAATCTTAATCAACTAAAATTGGAATAGTAATGAGAAAACAATTAATAACCGTTGTTCTGCTTTTTCTCTTCAATCCCTTGTTCTCGCAAGAAAGGGAAACGATTGAGGAACACGCAAAAATGAAATTTTCTTTTGCTGCCGGGCCAATGAATCTTTCAAAATATTACGATGCAGGTATTGCAATAAATAATAGTTTTGAATATGTACAAAATGATTTCCTAATTTTTGCTGCAAGTTTGCATATTGGAAAAAGTGGGAATAATAATACTCAGTATAATTATTTCAAGTACTATCCTGATTTTCCGGAAGATGTTGAAACTAATTTTTATGAAACTGATTATAAAAATACTGAAATGAATAGTTTCTCATCGGCAGGAGTTTTTATACTGCTAAATCCTGCAGGTAAAAATAAAAACAGGTTTGTATTTGGACCGGGATTATGTTTTGTTTCGTGGGAAGAAATGACAACTGTTTTTTCTAAAAAATTCAAGGAATTTGAATATTACGAAATTTTTAACCGGATTACCAATCGGAAAAAATTAGATCTTGGTGTTCAATTTAATTTTGAAAGAGACATCACACAACGATTTTATATTGGAGTCAGATTTCAAGGATATTTTGGAGAAGAAAGTGCTTCTTCTGTTGCTGCAATGGTGGGTTTTCGGGTTTATTGAATTACAAAACAATTTTATTCAAGTTCTTTCCCCGGATCCCAAAACCGTTCCTCAAAGTTTACAATTTGATCTCCTTTCAAAATTAGTCCCTCGTTTTCC
>JBNKOT010000260.1:0-10425 GCA_050294855.1 Draconibacterium sp.
CGTTGCTTGACCGAAATGATAGGTTGATAAACTCCATATAAGTTACCTTGATGCCTGGAGCAATCAAAGTTTAACCTCTTTTATAAGACACTTTAATAAAGAAATTTCAAACTAAATCCATGGAATACAAACTTTACATCCCGAGTCCAGTAAAAAAATTGCAGCTTGAAATCTCAGAGAATGAGTTCACGGAACTTGAAAATGCAAAGGATTTATTGCATTTCGTTGTAACTCACGAAGAGTCTTATGATATTCTCATATCAAATTATAAGGAGTTTGAACAAGAAATTTTACAACTTACATTGCAAAATATGTTGTACAGTGAGTATTCGACGGATAGCTTTTATGAACTAAGAATGCAATTAAATAAACGCTTAATAAACTTGTTAACGTCTGTCAAACTATATCAGGACTTAGGAGTACATCAGATTCCAATAGATATTCATGAGAGAGCTAAGAAGCAAGATGACATCAAACATCTCTTTGCAAAAGAATACGACAACAATATTCATTACAAGTTTATGGAAGAGTTGAGAAAGTATACTCAACATGCTGGTCTTCCTATTCACTTGACAAGGTTTAATACTAGGAACACAGGAGAGGAGAATAAATATAGACATGAGTACTCAATCAATTTTTCATCGTATTCAGAAAGGCTCAAAAAAGATAAAATGTTCAACCATTCTAAATTTCCAGAACTGGAGAATGAGATTGATTTAAAATCTTCAGTAAGACATTATATTGAATCGATTAGTCTGGTTCATATTTCAATTCGTGAATTATTCAATGAACTTACGAATAATGCTAGAGAAAAAATAAAATTAGCCCATGCAAAATTTCACGAAAAGTATAAATGCAATACTGATTATTTAAGAGCTGCATGTGTAGGGGACGAATTGACCATCAGAGATATAGCCATTTTGCTGGATTGGGATGATGTTCGTATAAAACTACAGCAAAAAAATAGAAAACTGATCAAACTTAGTAAGGGGTATATTACGGGCATCTCAAAAGAGGAGTAAATTCCTAAGTTTTCGATTTCTCACCCTTAAATCTTGTCAAAGTTACTTCGCCGTCCGGAAAAGTCAATAGCGGCTGAAATTGCCCATTTTTAGCCAGCCGTCCTTCGGAGCTGTTCAGTTTTTATTTCGCACACTCCATAAAAACTGACATAACCCCTTGACAAGAATCCATCCGGCTCATTGGCATGCGCCAAAATTTAATGGCGTGCCAGACCAGTACTGACCGAAGCGTCAGTGAGCCGAAACAAATCCGCAGGGCAGCGGTGGATTCAATGAGTAAATTTGATATTTATGAAACAGTAACTAACCTGATTGTGGAACGTCTGGAATCAGGTGTAGTTCCATGGCATATGCCTTGGAAAACAGCAAGTGCTATTCCTCGTAATATGGTTTCAAAAAAGCCTTACCGGGGATTTAATTTCTGGTACCTGCTTAGTTTTGGTTTCGAACGTCCTTATTTCCTTACTTTCAAACAGGTTCAGGATCTTGGTGGAAAGATCAAAAGAGGAGCTTCCTCGTTCATGGTTGTATTCTGGAAAATGGTGGAATACGAAAAAGATGATGAAACCAAGGAAATTCCGATGCTTCGTTACTACCGGATATTCCATGTTGATGATGTTGAAGGTATTGATCCCGATAAAATCCCTGAGAATACGGCTCATGACCACGATTTTGATCCAATTGCTTCCTGTGAGCAAATTATCCAGTTCTGGTCTGATTCACCGGTTATCAAATTAGATCAGAAAAAAGCTTGTTATATTCCTTCTTTGGATGAAGTCCACATGCCTGGCGCAAGAACCTTTTTCTAGGATGAAGAATTTTATTCCACGATTTTCCATGAGTTGGTTCATTCAACTGGGCATCGTAAGCGCTTAAACCGTCACGAAAAGTTTTCGAACCTGAATTTCGCGAGTAATGATTATTCGCAAGAAGAGCTTGTAGCTGAAATGGGTGCTGCTTTCCTTTGTGGTTACTGCGGAATCGAAAACGTAACGATTGATAACAGTGCAGCTTATATCCAAGGTTGGCTAAAGAAGCTTATAAGCGATAACAAGTTTATTGTAATGGCTTCCGGATTGGCTCAAAAAGCTGTTGATTATATTCTGGATCATCAGGATTCTAGTCCTAAACCGGTAGTGCCAGCTTCTAAATAGAAGAAAAGTAAATCAACTTCTCTTTCAATGAATTTCTGATTAAACTGCTAATGAAGCTCCCAAATCTTTTTTAGTATTCATTAAGCTTGCATCACGAAACTGTCTGTTTATCTCATTTTTCAGTTTATAAGGACGATTGAAAGCTTCCTGCGATACATGAAAATTTTCGGACAGCATACGGATCGTTTCTTTCGACAGACCTTTCTGGTAATTCAGAATCTTAGAAACTGTTCCTTTCGTCAATCCAAGCAGTTTCGTAAGCTCAACGGCTTTCATGTTGTTTTCTTCCATTAATGACTTTATGAGTTGAATAGGATCCAGATCATTAAAGGTACTATGTTCCGAATCCCACTTCTCAATGAGAAGCGTTAGCAACTCAATTTCATCATCAAGGGCAGGAGAGGCCTTCGATAAAATATCTTCAAGGAAATTACAGTAGTCGTTATACTGTTTCTCTGTTTTTATTACGGTATATTTTAATGTTTCCATTTCTCTCTAATTAAAAGCTATCTGCCAAATATTGTTCTTCCTTATTACAGAGCACAGAGTAGGAATCGTGTGTTCCAATCCATTTTACAAACAGATGTACTTTCTGCTTCCCGAAATAATACTGGCAGATAATCCGGTATTTGTTACCACCAATATTAAAAACAACTCTGTTTGATCCTTTTCCCAGAATATCAGCAGAATTAAACGTTCTGATAATATCCTGGGGATTATTCCAGTCAGCTCTTTTTACAATTGAGAGCCAGGTTTCAAAAGGCCTTTTACTTTGGACGTTTTCGATAACAAAGTTCTCGATTGATTGCACTTTTATTAAATGAACTTTCATTGTTCAACTTCACAAAGTTAGTAAAAGTTTCACAAAAGGAAACATTTCATTGTTTTGATAATTTTAGAATTATTTTGCTTTCTTTTTGTCAGACGTAATTCCAGATAACTTTTCTTCAAGATTGGCCATGTCATCGCTGATTTTTTTCTCTACCACTTTAGCATAGATTTGAGTAGTTTTTAAGTCTGTATGTCCCAACATTTTACTTACAGATTCAATTGGTACTCCGTTGGTGAGTGTTACAGTAGTGGCAAAAGTATGTCGCGCCACGTGGAAAGTAAGATTCTTTTCAATTCCACATACATCTGCGATTTCTTTGAGGTAACTATTCAATTTTTGATTTGAAATATTGGGGAATACAGTTCCTTTATTGACGGATTTTGGATTGTCTTTGTATTTATCAATTAAGACCTGGGCTTGCGATAAAATTGGAATTCGCACTGGTGTTGTTGTTTTCTCTCTTTGAGTGATAATCCAATTCATCCCATTAATTCCAATTCTAATGTTATTGGGTTGAAGGTTCATAACATCGATATAAGATAATCCTGTATAGCAGCTAAATACGAATAAATCCTTAACGTATTGAAGCCGTTCAATTTTGAAATATTTTTTCTTGATGTTGTCAAGTTCCAGCTGCGTTAAAAATTCCCGTTCAACACGTTTAAAAGATAACCGATAGGCAACAAATGGATCTTTATCAATCCAGCCAAGTCTGACAGCAAGATGTGTCATTTTACGTAATCTTTCGATATGTTTCATTACCGTATTGTTGCCCATTGGTAAATGATGATCTTCTGGTTTGTATCTTCTCAAGAAATGTTCGAAATCAGTGATAAACTTATAATTTAGTTCAATCAGGAAGATGTCGTTTCGTTTCAACTTCTGCATTAAAAACTTTTCTATGTATTTTTCAGTGGTTTTGTAGTTTTTTAATGTTCCCCATCTTAGGTTCGAATCCATCCCGGTGTTATGATATTCGATGAGTCCTTTCATTGTTTCACCCGATTCTTTAATGCCATAAAATTTATTCTTGATTGCTTCAGGTGTCACAGTTTGCTTGTTTACAACCAGATCCTGGTAAGACTCTGTTAGCTGGGATCTTATTTGCTCTAAATAGGAGTTAAGCCTATTGATTTCAGGGTTTTTACCCTTTGCCATGCCTTTCCCTTTGTTCCAGTTTAAAACTGGGATTCTTTTTTTTACTGAAATTTCAACTCTGTTGGTATCAACAGTAATTCTCGCATAAATTGGGGCTGTTCCATTAATTACTCTACTGGATTTCAGTACAAAATGGATTCCGAAAGTACTTTTTGAATTCATGTCAATTAATTTAATTTGGTTCAGGTCACCTCAGAGGTCACCGGTTACTACTAATTTTTAGCTCCAAATTGAACCAAACCGCACCATTTTGAATGAAAAACAACCTTTGTAATATTCAGTATGACAGCTTTTTATGGCTTGCGCGGTGACCTCTAAGGTATAATAAATGAGAGGTCACCGGATAGGTCACATTTACAACGGTTTTAAATGGTGTATTTTGACATCGTAAAAATAAAAAAGCCTGTAAATCATCTGATTTACAGGCTTTTGGTGAATTTTGAATTTTCACTTGGTCGGGATACCAGGATTCGAACCTGGGACCCCCTGCTCCCAAAGCAGGTGCGCTAACCGGACTGCGCCACATCCCGAAATATTTTATGCGGAGAGAGGGGGATTCGAACCCCCGGTACAGTTTAACCCGTACGCCAGTTTAGCAAACTGGTGGTTTCAGCCACTCACCCATCTCTCCAATTGTGGCTAAACTAGCTAAATGTTTGTTGTTATTAAACAACTTCATTTATCCTTTTCATCACTTGCAGAAAGGAACGTTATCCCTTCTTTTTTCGTGCGTGCAAATGTATTAATTGTTTTTACACTGACAAAGTTTTTTTTAAAAAATTGAAGGGAAATCACGCTTTTTTTATCTAGTCCGTTTTTCACTCCCGATTTCACTCTTCTTATCAACTTAAATTGGCGATTCTAATCGATAAACTACTGTGTTTTTTATTCAATAACAAGCCAATTGTAAACATTGGCCGGAATCTCAACTTTTACCTTTATAGTGTAATCGCGCGAGAGTTGATATTCTTTTGAAGTACCTTCCTTTTCTCTTACTTTTGCAGTTTCCGTTAAATCGGTATAATCAAATCCTGCAGCAAAAGGTACAATCTCTAAATATTCAATTTTAGGATCGATCCAAACGGCATGATCGCCGCTAACACCATCGCATGCATCTTCAACAATCATTTCAAGTATTCCGCCTTTTAAAGGAATATCGATTTCCTTTTCTCGGTCTCCCTGCCGCATAACTCCGCTGTTGTATATTTCTATGTCGTAATTCACCAACCTAAAAATCCGTTTTCCATCGCTTAAAGGAATGGATTGTATGTTTTCAAGATGATAATTGATGGGCGAATCGTTGACTCCAATTTTTGTGCGAAAACGTCGGCCGTTATTGATTTTGATTTTAAAGTTTGAATTGGAATGAAAACCAATACCATGCTCCAATTTTTAGCCGGCAACCGAAATTGTTTCTCCACTTACCGATTTGTTTTTTACGAGTGCGCTGTAACTTTGTTGTGCAGTTGTAATATCCAGCTCTTCTATGTTTTGAAAGGTTTGAGCTTGGATGCTAAAACCCGCTGTTAAAGCGGCTATGAATAAAAATGCAAAGGTTTTTACTTCTGAATAAAAGATCATTGCTGTTTATAGAGTAGTTTATTTGTCGATTAAGTCGATGTGTAAATTTATCGCTTTTATTTAGAAAATTTATTGCTGCGGGATTTTTAACGAAGCCATAAAAACTTCAAGAAAAATGGAAATTTTACTTCATTCCTGATGATAGCGTTTAAACTATTTGATGTTTCTTTTAAACAAAACACCTTTCAGTCTGTTTTATTGGTTGTGTTTGAATGAATAGAAGGAGAAAAAGAATTATAAAGAAATTAGCTATGAAAGAAGAGATGGTTTTTACGAAAGTAAACGGAAACGGGAAAGCAAAATTAAACGGGAATGTACATGCATCACAATCGATCGATAATATTGATTTAATTGGCGATAATCATGTTGCGACCTCGATTGAAACGCCAATGCGGACCGATGCTTTTGATTTGACAGACGATCAGAAAGTAGCAGCTATCGAAGATAAGTTTCGCGATATTATGGAAATTATGGGCTTAGATTTATCTGACGATAGTTTGCAGGGAACGCCGCATCGCGTGGCTAAAATGTTTATCAAAGAAATATTTTACGGATTAAATCCCGAAAATAAACCCAAAATATCGGTTTTCGAAAACAAATTCAATTACGGTGAAATGCTGGTCGAAAAAAATATTAATATGAATTCGACTTGCGAACATCATTTTTTACCGATTGTTGGGAAAGCACACGTTGCCTACATTTCTAACGGCGAAGTAATTGGATTAAGTAAAATTAATAGGATTGTCGATTATTTTGCTCGCCGTCCGCAGGTTCAGGAACGATTAACGGTACAAATTGCCAACGAATTAAAAAGCATTTTAAAAACCGATGATGTGGCCATTGTTATCGATGCAAAACACATGTGTGTCTCTTCTCGTGGAATTCAGGACGAAAGTAGCAGCACATTAACGGCAGAGTATTCGGGGCAATTTAAAGATAAAGAAGTTCGCGACGAGTTTTTGAAATATTTGGAGTTGTAAATGTTTATTACGATTATTTATTTTTGATATCGAAAGCCATTAAATTATTTCCTCTTCTTTGATATAAAACACCGTTTTTAATAACAGGATGCGAAAAGTGTTCTTTCGTTCCGCGGGTTATTTTAAACTGACTCACTTCTTTCATTTTTCCGTTTTCGTAGGCGATTAAAAAAAGATCTCCGGTTTGGTTGTAATAATACAACATATTGTCGGCTGCAATTACTGCCCCCGAGCCAATATTTAACGAGTCTGTTAATACACCGGTGGTTGCATCGATACTTTTAAATTGCTTTTTTGTTGTTCCACTTCCGTAAATATAGTTTCCGATTTTAACAATTGCGCCCATGTAGCTGTCGAATTCAGGGTTTCGCCAAACTGGCATAATTGCAGAACCATCTTCGGCAAGTCGTAATTTTACCCCGCCATTCCCGTCGCCGGCAGCGTAGTAAATAAAACCATCTTCGAAAAGAACAGAATTACTGTGCGTGTCTCCAATTCCCAATTTTCTTTCGTTTAATGGCGTGTTGTCCTGAACCTCGGTCCAAAGTAATTCGCCGGTTTCGGTATCAAAACCCATCATGTTATAGGCCGAAAATGTAACAAAAATATTTCGCGCCGAAACCTGAATTAAACTTCCCTGATTGTAACCCGGACGTTCTCCATATCCCGGGTTGGTCCAAAGCGTTTCGCCTGTAAAACGGTTAAGGCAAACCACATTGTTTTTCTTTCCTCCCGGTGTCCATAATATTCTTTCGCCATCGATTACCGGTGCTTCGGAATGTCCAAAACGCGGATAAATTCCATTAAAATCTTTTACAAAATCTTTCGACCAGATGATTTGGCCGTTTTCTCTTTTCAAACAAAAAAGATTTCCCATTCCCGACCCAACATAAATCAAATCGTCGACAATGGTTGGCGAAGAACGCGATCCCGGCCAGTTTACAATCCATTCTTTTCCGAAAGGAACTTTCCAATTTATTGTTCCATCAAAATCGATGCAAAACAACGTAGCAGTACTATCTATTGCTCCGGTAACAAATATTTCGGTGTCGGTAATGGTTGGAGAGCTGTAGCCCGAACCAATTCCGTCGACAAACCAAAGTTCTTTAGGACCATCCTCGGGCCAGGTTTTCAGCAGATTCTTTTCGGGGAAAATACCACTTCGGTTTTCGCCGCGCCACTGATAAATTTTAGATGTTTTGGTTGAACACGGAAAAAGGACAAAAACGAGCAAAAGAATGGGAAGAAGTTTCATAAAGTAGATTAAGTTTTTGTTTTGGCAAAAGTAATCGATTTACGATTCCTTAAAACGATACGTTCAAAATTCTAATCATTATGTTTTTGATTCAAAATAGGTTTTCTGCATTTTTATTACCGCTTTATGAAAATCAGGGAAACGTGTCCAAAGATCTTTGTCGCATGCAGCCAATTCTTTGCATTCAATACAAGCATCGAGTTTTTTGTCGATTGCACATGCACGAACGGTGCAGTTCTTCATCACAACGCCTGCCGGTTTGTCTTCATTTTTGCAGCCAAAACAAAAACTGGTTTTTGGATCGAAATCAATGTCGTAATGTTCTTTTATTTTCCAGGTTTCGTAGGCTTTCTTTTTTAGTTCGGTATCGTTTTTTACCGATGCTTCCAAAAACTGGCAATCTTTCGGACAAGTGTATCCACAATAATTAATTTTTTTAGGATCGGGAATTTCGTCTTGTGGAAAAGTAAATGCGGAGATTTTTCCGGAAATTAATAATGTGCAGCCTACAAAGGCACTTTTTTGAATAAACGCGCGACGGTTTGAATTAAGTTTCATAGTTAATGGTTTTTGATTATTAGTCGTTAAAACTTTGGTTGAATTACATTTACGACAAATATGAATGCAAAAACCCTGAATGAACTCAGTTTTTATTTATAAGAATTCGAAATTTCGAACTAACTCCGTCCTTCAAAAACTGTGTTAAATATGATTTCTGACTAACCCCGACAATTATTTCATACCGATCTGAAAAGCAAGTTTGATTTTTTGGGAATCTTATGATGATTAGGCTGAATCATCGTCTCCCGAACTGGTAACCTCTTTTATTGAAAGTAGTTATAAACTTCTTGGTAGTCTTTTACTTCCATTAAATCGGCACGTAATTTTGCCGCACCCGGAAAACTGTTGAGATAGATTTTATAAAAACGTTTTAAGATGTTGAAATTTTTCTTTCCACTCCAGGTCTGTTCAAAAAGTTGGGTGTGTTGCAGCAATTTTTCAATTCGGTCTTCCTTCGAAATTTCTGTTTTTTCCGGATTAAAAAACCAGGGATTCTGAAATATTCCGCGCCCGATCATTGCACCATCGGCTCCCGATGCAGCAATTTTTTGTAAGCCGTCTGCATGCGAGCTCACATCGCCGTTTCCATGAAAAGGAATTTCTGGTTTAATTTGATTTTTAAGTGTCACTGCTTTTGCAATTTCGTCCCAACTCGCATTTCCATCCGATTGCATGCGTTGTGTTCGTCCGTGCAAAATTATGGCAGCCGGATCAACTTCGAGCAATTGCGAAATCCATTTTTCGGTTTGGTGTTCTTTTATTCCGGTGCGTGTTTTTACGCTTACCGGCAAATTTGTGGCTTCTTTGGTAGCGACGATAATTTCTTTGGCAAGATTTGGTTCGCCAATTAAGGCGCTGCAGGCACCAATTTTAAAAACCTTTTTAACCGGGCAACCCATGTTAATGTCCAGCCCGTCGAAATTATAATTTTCGCTGATGTATTTGGCGATGTTGTGGTACACCTCCGGATTGCGGCCCCAGATTTGCGCCACCAGCTTTACATTGAGTTTTTTTAGCAATTCCCGCTCCGACGAATTAACGATTAATCGTTCCGAAACACGCTCGCGGCCAACCGGATGATTCATGCCTTCAACCGATGTGAACTCGGTAAAAACCACCTTCAGTTTTCCGGGTGTTGTCATTCCCAACACAATTTCACGGAAAACCGTGTCGGTAACATCTTCCATGGGCGCCAGCGAAAAAACCGGTGCTTTTAATTCTTGCCAAAAATTACTCATAAATTATTTTGCCTGCTCTGCTTTTATCAGCGACAAACTTTTTCTGAATTTTCTACTGTTGCCAAAAATAATGCGATTTTCTTTTGTACGTGCTTTTCCCGTTGTTTTTTCTTCGGCACACTCGGGCGTACAACAGCCGCTGTATTTTTCGGCACAAACCGGGCACTGAATAAAAAGAATGTGACAACCAAGATTTTCGCAGTTGGTGTGTGTGTCGCAAGTTGCTCCGCATTGATGACATTTCGAGATGATTTCGCCGTTTACACTTTCGCCTAAACGTTCGTCGAAAACAAAGTTTTTACCTACAAACTTCGATTCTAATTTGGCTGTTTTTATTTGACGGGCATATTCAAGAATTCCACCGTGTAATTGGTTAACATCATTAAATCCCTGGTCTTTTAAATAAGCACTTGCTTTTTCGCAACGAATTCCACCGGTGCAATACAATAGCACTTTTTTATCTTTTTTGTCTTCGAGCAAATCGGTAACAATTTCCAGTTCTTCACGAAAAGTATCTGCTTCGGGGCAAATTGCACCTTCAAAATGTCCGATCTCACTTTCGTAATAATTACGCATATCGACAAGCACCGTGTTTTCTTTACCGATCTGATTGTGAAAATCGATGGCACTTAAATGTTTTCCAA
>JBNKOT010000261.1:0-2270 GCA_050294855.1 Draconibacterium sp.
GGTAAAAGGATCCTCTTCTTTGGTTTCGACTTTCTCATTTTAAAACTTTTTAGTGTTATCTAAATCGGCTGCCCTTAAGGCGGTCTTCAGCTTTTCTCCGGAAGACATTCTAAGAGATCTACTTACTCAACCCAACCACTACAAATAACGTTGTTAACTACTTTTTTTAAATTTCTATTTTTTCGGTTTTTTCGCACCATATTTAGAACGACGTTGCAAACGTCCTTCTACTCCTGCGGTATCCAGTGCACCACGAATTAAGTGGTAACGCACACCCGGAAGGTCTTTTACTCTACCACCGCGAACAAGCACAATTGAGTGCTCCTGAAGGTTGTGACCCTCACCCGGGATATAAGCATTTACCTCTTTACCATTTGTTAACCTTACCCTTGCAACTTTACGCATTGCTGAGTTTGGTTTTTTTGGTGTTGTGGTATAAACGCGAACACATACTCCACGACGTTGTGGGCATGAATCTAAAGCTGGAGATTTACTTTTCTCAACTTTACTTTGTCTTCCTTTTCTAACTAACTGTTGAATAGTCGGCATAACTACCTGTTTTTTATATAGTTAATAATCATTTCTAAAAATGGACTGCAAAAATATGCAAAAATCCTTAAAAATCAATCGTTTCGGGAGGAAAAAGCATACTTCCCCCATAAAACGGCTCGCAAAAGTACAATTTTTATCGAAAAATCGCTATTCTTTTACCTTTTTTTGCAAAAATTTAAGATAGGAATGAATTGTGTGTCAATTCATTTACTTGAATCGCTAGATTTTTTCCCTGAAAATAGAAACAAGTGGTTCTACCAATCGTTCGATCAAACGGCGGTCTTTAGTGATGATCTCGGCCACTCCCTGCATTTCCTGATTAAAGGGAAGTTGCTTTTTATAGTTGGTCATTAATTCATTTGATAGTTCGATTTCGGCGGTATAATAACTGCCGTTTTCGTTGCTCACCGGAACCATCGAAATATTTACAATTTTTCCTTCCAAAAAACCATATTCCATGTACGGAAAATTGTCGAGTTTCATGTTTACTTTTTGATCAACTTTAACTTTACCGGCGCCAATAACCGGAATAATTGCTTTCCCGATAATTTTCTGATTTTCGTCGGGAATAATAGTCAAAACCACATTTCCACTCGAAACAAACTGGTTGACACTCCAGAAATTCGTGAAAGTTACCACACCTTCAACCGGAGTTTTTAAAATAAATGCCTGTTCCCACGAGCGCAACTGATTTACCAGATTATCGTATTTTTCTTTTAATCCGGCCAACAATCGTTTTTCTGTTTCCAGCTTTAAAACACTTTGTTCCTGAATCTGATTTTTAAAATTATTGATGGTAATTTGCGTACTTGCCAAATTGGTTTGTGCATTTTGGTACTCAAATTTTTGATCTAACATTGCGGTTTTCGATTTCTCCAAAGCAACATCAGACATTACATTGCTTGCGTTTAACGATGAGTCTCTAAAATACTGAGTGTTTGCAAGTTCGTAGTTCTGTCGCAGCACTGCAATCTGCTCTCGCGACTTCTCGATATAATTTTCGTAGCCAACTACTTCTTTGTTTAACGATTGTATTTTCTGATCGAAAGGATTGAGCGAATAAAACGTTTGAACGTCGTTTAACTGACTAACAAATGTCGAATAATAAGAATGATACAATCCGAGCCGGTAGTCGTTATTAAATTCAAGATCCCTAAAACTTTCGGGCGTATCGAAAAAGTTTTGTATTGAATTTAAATCGTTAATCAGCGAGTACACATCTTCGTAATCGGCAGGATTTTCGATGATTCCCAAAATTGTATTTGCCGTAACTTTTTGTTTGTCTTTCACAAATATTTTATCGAGTTTTCCGTCGGAACGCGCCACAATCGAAATGGGCGGATTCTCCGAAACAATGGTCACCCGAGCCTGAATAATATCGGGATATTTATAAAAAGAACTTCCGGTAATCAAAACCAAAACCACCGCCGAAATAATTACAATCCCCCAGCGGATAATCCACTTTGGCGGAGTCCCCATTATTTCCTGAACTTCATCGGAACGTAATTCGATATTTTTATTTTTTTCAGTCATTTAATATTCTTTCTTCAACATGAGTTTCAAGTCTAAGGTCGCAGGTCAAATGTTTGCCAGACTTATTTTCATTTGATTTTCGACTTTTGACTTTTCTTTCAATTTCCCAGCTCCAACTGATTTTTCACCAAATTATAATAAGCTCCTTTTTTTGCTGCCAGCTCTTCGTGCGTGCCTACTTCCAC
>JBNKOT010000262.1:0-5941 GCA_050294855.1 Draconibacterium sp.
AGAGGAAAGGCGCCATGGCCAGAATGGTAGTTAAACTGGTCATAATTATTGGTTTTAAACGTCTGCGCCCGGCTTCCATAATTGAGCGCACCAGTGAATTTCCAGAATCTCGTAATTTATTTATGGTGTCGATTTTCAGAATGGAGTCGTTGATTATTATTCCGGTCATTACAATAATTCCGATGGCTGACATCATATTAATACCAGCGCCAAAAAGTTTTAAAAACAGGAATGCCCCAAACAAGTCGATGGGAACTTCGAGTAACACAATAATTGGTAATACAAACGATTCGAACTGTGCAGCAAGGATAAAATAAAGCAGCAACAAACTCACCCCAATTATCAGTAGTAATTCGTTTAACATTTTGCGGTTGGAAAGAATTGATCCGCCAAAACTCAAATCGAAACTTTTATGACTGCTTGAGATTTCTTTTAATTTGCCACTTACTTTTTTAAAATCATTTGGATTGATATCGAATAAAACAGGAAAATACTCGCTCTCCTTTCCCGAAACAATGGATTTTAATCCCGTACCTGAACTAATTTTCACCAAACCGGAAAGTGGAATTTGCTCCCCGTTTTTGTTTTTAATGCTAATGTTCTGTATGATTTCGTAAACCGATTGAAACGAATTTCCGATACTAACGGGAACAAACCGGTTATTGTCGTTTATGGTAAAAACCGTGTTAACATTAAAAGCACTTTTTATTTGGCGATAAAGTTCATTATTGTCAACCTGATAAAACATTAATTTTTCTGGATTGGTTTCTAATAAAATCAAATTCCGGGTGATTAGTTTAGATTTCAAAACACCTTTGTATTCATTTTCTAAATCGTTTAATAGTGCAGTCAATTCAGCAAGATAATTTTCGTTGCCCGGGTTAAAATGAGAGAAACGGGCAATTAGAGGGGCTTCTGTTTTACCAAACGCAAGGTTAAAAAGATTCTCCGATTCGCTAAAACTGAAATCGGCCCCGGGGAAGTTGCGCTGGATTTGTGCTTCGAGTTCGGCAATAAGTTTGCTTAATTCATTTGGTGACGCCGATTTTATGTAGAGTTTATTTTCCGATGTTCCTGCCTCTTCGCCACTACTTAAAATGTATTGCTGCTTTCCGGCTTCTTCAATAATGTATTCGGGTTTAGCTTTGATTTCAGCAAACAATTTGTTTATTCTTGAATTGTTTTCTTCGATTGTAACCGGTTCGTTCCAGTCTATTTCCAAAACAGTTTCATCTTGGCTAACTTCCGGAAACCTCGATGTTTCTAAAACCTGCCAGAGTACAGCTGCTCCGGCAAGCAAGCCAATTACCAAAAGAATTGATAAAAACTGACGACGTAACACAAATTTCAATACTGTTTCGTACCAATGAAAATAGCGGGGATACTCTGCTTTTTTAACCAGATTTCCTTGTTTCATGTAAAAAATACGATACAAGGTTGGGAGCAAGGTAATGGATACAATTAAGGAAATAATAAGCCCGATTGAGACGGCAACTGCCTGATCGAAAAATAATGCACCTGCCATTCCTTTCATAAAAACCAGAGGTATAAAAACGGCACAAGTTGTAAGCACCGAACTGATTAATGGACTGATTACTTCGTTGGTTCCATTTTCGCACGCTAAGTCTAAATCAGAATGCCTCTGTCGATGTTGTGTAATGTTATCGATTACAATTATTGAATTATCAATCATCATTCCAACGCCAAGAATTAATCCCGACAGCGAAATGATATTTATTGAAAGGCCGGTGAGATAAAACAAAAACAGAGCAAGCAATAAAGAAACCGGAATACTTATTCCGATTAACCATGGAGCTCTCCGTTCACGAAGAAAAAGGAACATTACTAAAAAGGCTAGTAATCCACCTATCAATAAACTTTGCCCCAGATTGCTGATGGAATATTCCAACAATTTCGATTGGTCACGGGTGATGGAAAAATCCAGTTCAGGATAATCTTTTTTAAAATGAGAAACCAAAAATTCCAGTTCTTCTTTAAGTCCGGTCATTTTTGCATCCGACTGTTTAATTACAGCCAGACTAACGGCATGGTTTGTATTAAACTTAATGTTTCCCTGTGGCTTTTGTGGCTGCAAACTAATGGCTGCAATTTCGTCTAATTGCACAATTTTGCCGTTTAGGTTAACCGGAACATTTGATATGTCGGCAACATCGCGTAAACGTGTGTTAAACCGAATGTTGTACTGGTATTGACCATCGCGAATAAGCAGGTTGCCCAGGTCGATGTTATTTTCCTGAAGTACCCGTTCTAATTGCGAAATGGTAAACGAGCCATTTTGAAGATAGGCTTTGTGTGGCGTAATTTTTATTTCCGGATATTGAAGACCACTCATGTCAACCAAAGCAACTTCGGGAAGTTGTTCCAACCTTTTCCGGATAACTTGGCTTGTAAAGTTACTTAATTGTAAAAATTCCTCTCTGTTACCTGTAAGTGCTTCTTTTTTCTTGTTCACCATCAGATAAAAAACAGGAATATCGGAAGCACTGGCACGGATAACTTCAGGACGGCGCATTTCGCGTGGCAAAAAGTTCATGGCTTTGTCCACTTTTTCGTTCACTTCAATCGATGCCAAATCAATAGAAGTTCCATGTCGGAAACGCAATTCAATCCAGGCTGTACCGTCGCGGGTTTCGCTTTTCATCGATTCTACATGGTTTACCTCTTTTAATAAATTGCGGATACGTTTAACCACAGTATTTTCCAACTGGCGGGCAGGCATCTCTGTTGAAGGGACACGAATAGAAATTACCGGAATATCAATGTCGGGCATTAACGAAACAGGTAAGTTGGTAGTAGTTGCAATACCAATCAGCAAAAAGGCGAGAAATGCCATTGTTACTGCTATCGGGCGGTGGATAAGGAATTTTACCATTGAAAATTGTTTATATTGTTTTTAGTTGTTCCTTTGGTTTCTATTGTTTCTAACGGTTGTAAATGTTTCTGTTATTAAACTAACTAAACCATAGAAACTTTTGATAAATTTCTTTTTATTATTTTTTGAATTTAATACCTTTCAAATCACATTTTCGGAGGTATTCCATCATGTTTCCTATTTTTCTGCTTAAAACAAGGCATGTATTCCTGTATGTTTCAAACTCTTCCTCTGAAATATAACCGTAATCAAGCACACGATATAATTGCGACCTGGTTTCTCCGCAAGGACCTTTTGAAAAAGAAAGAAATTGGTGAAACTCTTTATTGCCGTCACGTTCAAATCCTTCCGCAATATTATCCATTACAGAACCGCTTGACCTTTTTAGTTGATCTTTTAGGGAGAAATCCCTCGAAAATTTCTCTCGATTTGTTAGTTCGTTTACCTCCTTTGCAAGTGATCGGGCGAGTTGCCAAATTTCTAAATCTTCAAATTTGTTTAATGTTGACATTTTTTCTGTTTTGGTAGTTACTGTTGTTCCTTCGGTTTGGGATTAAACAATAGGAACAAAGAAAACCATAGGAACTATTTATTTTCGATCTCCACTTCCGATTCATGTGCCAAATTCAAATTATTGGAAATAATAACGGTATCTCCCAGTTCCAGTGTTGCTCCCTCAGAAGCTATTACAGAGTATTCGTTTTCGTTTTCGTCTAAAACATTTATGTAAGTCCAATAAGCAATTCCTTTTGTATAGCGGAAAAGTACTTCTTTGTTTTGACGTAAAACCACCGCTTGTTTAGGAACTACTAACTGCCCCCGAATAGCACGTTTAATACTCACTTTAACATTCATGCCCTCGAGATAACCTTCAGGATTTTTAACTTTTGCCTTAATCCAGGCTAAACCATTTTCATCAATTCGAGGATTAATTTCGGTAATTATACCGGTAGTTTGTTTTGCCCCGGCAATAGGAGATATAGTTACTTTTTGTCCAATTTTTACTTTACTGATTTCGGTTTCTAAAAGTGGAAAATCAATAAAAAAGAAATTGTCGTTTATCAAGGTACAAAATGGTTCCGAAAGGTTGGCTTTTTCGTATGGACGTTGTTTAATTCCTTCGACTGTTCCAGAAAAAGGAGCCAGTAGAGAAGTGCGTTCCAATTGCATTTTTGCTTCTTCGTATTGAATTTGAGCTTGCCCAAATCCAGAGCGGATATTGGCAATTTTTTTGTGATCGGGCGTAACATTTGATTCGGAGTTTTTGTATCCCATTCCGATAAGAACATCGAGTTTATCTATTTCTGCTTTTTCTTTGTTCAGTTCTGCTTTTTTTAAGGCGAACTGATAATTCTCGTTTTGCAGATTGGCAAGTAGAACACCTTTTGAAACCTTAACTCCATTTTTTGCGGTAATCTGATCAATAAAACCGGAATTTTCGAAATACAATTCGGCGCGTTGTATTGCGGCAAGTTTCCCGTTGCTAACTATTTCGCGAGTAAAATCCTGCTTTTTAAGTACAGTAGTTTCTACAATGTTTTTCTCTTCGGGGAGTGTTTCGTTCGAAGTTTGTTCATTGTTTTCAGTGCTGGTTTTACATGCACCAAACAGAAAAAGAAAAGAAACAATTATTAAGATTATTTTTTGTTGCTTTGGATAGGTTGAGATTTTAGTCATGGAATTTTGGTTCATAATATTTAGTTCTTAAAAATAACAAAAATTAAGCCTTGTAAAAATGTCCCTTTTATTCGAAGGTTCGAAGGACTGACAAGTTAAAAAGTTTAAAGGTTCGATTTCGAACAGTTTAAAACTTCATATACAACTATTTAATCTTTTTCAAAAACCTGTTCCACAGGAATTTTCGATTGTGATAATTAAATAGAATAAGAACTGCTTTACCAGTAATGTTTTCTTCCGGCACCATACCAAAATAACGTGAATCGTTTGAATATTGCCGATTATCCCCCATCATAAAATAATAGTTTTTAGAAAAATTATAAGATCTCATTTCGGTTTCTTCAATAAAGTTCTCACCATTTTTAGTATAAATACCCTTGTTTTCTAATGAATAAATAACATTTCTATATCTTGCAACACTTTCATGGGTTAAAGTAATATTTTGCTCTTTTGATGGAAGCACAATTGGCCCATAATTGTCAATACTCCATTTTAATAAATTGGAATAGGGATAAACCATTTGTGACGAATCATATTTAATATTAAACCGGACAACTGAATCGAGGAGATTTCTTTTTGATATCTGATTTTTTTGAAAGTTATTCAGGATTAATTCAATTTTGTTTCCCTGACTGTAATTGTAATTAAATTCTATCCCAAATTCTTCAAGTTGTTCATTTAACCACATATTCTTACCCCATAAAGAATATTTATTTTTTGAATAGCGAGGCTCCGGTAATTCTTGGTTATTAATAAAAATAGTTCCGTTTTTTATATGCAGTCTATTGCCGGGCAAACTTACACAGCGTTTTATAAAAATATCATTATGTTTTTTACTTGTTGGATGATTAAACACAACCACATCGTTGTGTTTAATTCTGGAAAAACCTTTTGCCCGATGGACTGGCCAACAAAGTGAATCTGTTTTTGAAATATCCTTTTTACTTAAAACAAATAATATATTGAACCAGGGAATATCAACTGGTGAGCGAGGTAAAACGGGACCGTAATTTAGTTTTGATACCAGAATTTTATCGCCAGGCAACAATGTATCCTCCATGGAACCACTTGAAATGGAATAAATCTCGAAAACAAAAATACGCATCCAAATTGCAAATAAAAATATTCCTGTTAAAGTAAATGGTAACGATAAATATACCCGTTTTCGAATGTAGGAAACAAAGGTCAATTTTGAATTTAAAAGCCATATTGATATAAAAAGTAACAAGGTGCTAATTAACAGCCAATACATTCCAGTGAACAATATTAAAATGGATGAACAAATACATAAATAGATAAATATATTTTTTCTTTGTACCATATGAGGAATTGATTTAACACATTTTTTAACTATTCTTCTTTTTATTGTCA
>JBNKOT010000263.1:0-1772 GCA_050294855.1 Draconibacterium sp.
ATAATCCCGACTGGTTTATAGGGAATTCAAATATATATGACAGTTACGATCGTAATGGTTCTAAAATTTTTGTTGGCGAATATGCAGTTACATCGGGCACTGGCAATGGTAACCTTCGTGGTGCAATTGGTGAAGCCGCATGGATGACAGGCGTGGAGCGCAATTCGGATGTAGTTGTAATGGCCGCTTATGCACCATTGTTCTGCAATGCAAATCACAAAGCTTGGCCTGTAAATCTTATTAATTTCGATAGTTACAGGTGGTTTGGTTTACCAAGCTATTATGTGCAGCAAATGTTTTCCAGCAATCAAGGAACGAATGTTCTGCCTTTCTCGGTAGAAAACAACCCGCTACTTGAAACAACAGGGAACAAAGGTTGCATTGGATTCGGAACATGGATGAATTCGGCAGAATTTAAGGATGTTGTTGTTACGGCTCCAAATGGGAAAGTTCTTTATAAACCTGATTTTTTAAAATTCGACACAACTTTAAGGCAAACCGGAAATGGAGAATGGAGTGCCAAAGAAGGCGTTTTGAAGCAGTCGGCAATAGCTCCTGGCGTTACTGTATTCATGGGCGATACCACATGGACAGATTACACAATTTCTTTAAAAGCACGCATGACATCGGGTGATAATGGTTTTCAGATACTTTTCCATAATAGAAACAATAACAAACGATATCGATGGGAGTTGGGAGGTTGGAGCAATACTGTTCACCACCTGGAACTGGGCATGACTACAGTGGAAATGAAAGGAGAAGTTAAACAGGATCAATGGTACGATGTAAAAATCGAAATTAAGGGAAACACCGTAAAAGCTTACCTCGATGGAAAACTAGTTCAGGAAATTTCTGAAGAAACAGCTTCGGTAAAGAGCTTGATAATGAGTGCTTCCATTGATTCTGCATCTGACGATATAATATTGAAGATTGTGAATGCATCTGCAAAAACAATAAAAACACAAATTAATTTGAAAGAAGCCAAAAACCTGACAGGTACAGCTATCGCCACAGTTTTAACATCGGCCAGTCCGCTCGATGAAAACACGTTGGACGAACCAAAGAAAGTATATCCGAAAACTGACAATGTGAAACTAAAGGGAACAAGCTGCAAACGTGCTTTCCCCGCAAATTCACTAACCGTAATTCGGTTTAGTACAAAAAAATAGGTTTTTATAAATATGATTTGTGAATGAAAACAAGAGCAACAATTGAGATTAATATGTCTTAATGCTGGTGAATGTCAAAATGATATATTGCTTCTGTATATATGTTTTAAGTCAGAAAACTAGTAAATAATACTAATTATATATAATAATCATGAAAAAATATTACAGTTTTATACTGATTTCTGGGTTAATCATTTTAAGTTCCCAGCTTTTTTCACAAACAGTTACAACTCCATATGAGGTTGCAACATGGTCGGGCTTTAGAAAAGCAGCAGTAAGTTTTACCTTTGATGATGGATGCCCTAACCAGCTTAAAATTGCTGTTCCTTCTTTTGACACATTAGGATTGAAGCTTACGTTATTTACTCCTACTAATGGATCACCTAATTGGGCAGGTTTAATAGCCGCTGCAGATAGTGGACATGAGATTGCTAGTCATACTGTTACTCACCCTGATTTGTCAAGATTAAGTGTTCAACAGCAGATTGATGAACTTCAAAACTCAAAAACTACCATTGAAAGTCACATATCAAACAAAAAATGTCTCACCATAGCGTATCCTTTTTGTGTACCTTGTCCAGACTCTTTGTTAAACAAATATTA
>JBNKOT010000264.1:0-20516 GCA_050294855.1 Draconibacterium sp.
AAAAATGAAAAAATCCGCAGAAAAGTCAGAATTGCACAACCTGCACCAAAAATTCCTCAAAATAGCCCGCCATTCTTTCTGATTTTTTTTCACAAATCTTGCACATTTCTAACTTCCTGTGCAAAACATTTTACATCGAACTTAGGTTATTACTCTTGTTAAAAGAACCATTATAGCAGAAGATTATTTTCCTGTTTTTATATTTCGGTAAGTTTATTGTGCCATCTGAACACAAATTTTTCTTGCCTGGCGGGTACATTTATCGTTTCAACTGTTCATTTTATTTATCAATATAATTTATTATTTCTACTAGAGTTCTTGATTGTTTGTCTCGTGTGTGTGTGAGAATATAAGCGTAATACGATGTTTGCCTACGGCTTTGTCAGAAATTTTGAAGTCAAGAATAAAGCATAAAGCCGTGCAATATAGGACAGTAACAGGGAGAATTATGCCGAAGTATGCATTAATTTTACTTCATACCAAAAGGCAAAAAGATGAAAAATTTATATTTCTCAATACTTTTTTATGCAATACATAGCATTGCTTTTGCCCTTTCAGGAAATGCAAATAACAATCTGCTTAATTTATTTCCCGATGGTAATGACAAGATTCAAACCCAATATACTTATAGTATTCCACCAATTGCAACAAACGATACATTTTATTTACTGACCGGTTGTGGGAATGACGAGATTTCCGGGAATTTACTGGATAATGATTACGATCCGAATGGAGACGAAATCACTTTTTATTTTAGTACTTATCCTACCAGCGGAAACCTTACCATCGACGATCAGGGTGCCTTCAGTTTGCAGGTGCCAGAAGGTTTTCTGGGAATCATAACCTTTGAATACCACATCAAAGAAATTAGCGAAAGACATTATAGTGCTTTGGGTAATGTAATAATTTATGTAAAAGCAGATGGCGATTGCGATGGTGTTTCGAACGATTTGGACATCGATAACGATAACGACGGTATTTTAGATGTGGATGAAGGAAACGGAGCTGTTGATTCTGACAATGATGGAATTGACGACAATGTTGATATCGATTCGGATAACGATGGAATTACAGACAATGTGGAATGGCAAAAAGAAGGTGCTTATGTTCTTCCATCTTTAGTGGATGAGAACAGAAATGGTTGGGACGATGCTTACGATATTTTAATGGGTGGAAAATATTATAAGGCTGTAGATACAAACAACGATGGTGAACCGGACTATATTGATACTGATTCGGATAACGATGGAGTTTCAGATTTTATTGAAGGATTTGATCAAGACCAGGATGGTGAAATTGAAATCTTTAGATATGGAACAGATAGTGATATGGATGGATTAGACGATGCATTTGAGTTGGTAGATGGTTGGTTAAGTCTGTACAACTCAACCGGAAGCAATGCTCCATTGCCCGATTCGAATAAGAATGGCATTCGGAATTGGCGTGAAATGCCGGTAAAAGAAGCAAATTTGAATTATATAAGTGGATCAGACATTTATCCAAATCCTTCGCGTGGAGCCATTACGGTTTCTATTCCGGAACTGGATAGCCAGGAAAAGGTTGAACTTTTACTTTACAATAACAGCGGTGCTTTGGTATTTCAAAGAACGATCACCAACAATCAAAGTCAAATCGATTTATTAAATTCTCCGAATGGAATGTATATTGTAAAAATGCGTTCTGCGAATTTCTCATCTACAAAAAGCCTGATCATAAATCGCTAGAACTTGTCAGCAAAAAGCTGAAGTGCCAAACTTCAGATATTATTTTTTCTGCCGGCATTCGGGTGTACTTTTTTTGAAAGACAGTATCAGCATTATTGCGGTTTACAATACAAAATTCAATCTTCAAAAAAATCTAAAATGCTAATTAATAGTTTATTAGCGCCTTTCTCAACCTCTATTTTCTGGTTGGAAAGATCTCTTGTTTATTTAAAATAAGGTGTCAGTTTTTCTTTGTTTTTATTTTGGCTGTTCTTAATAAGATTCACCTTCTAAGCAAGTAGGAAGAAAATAATCAGCATTTTGAACCCATCTTTTCAGTTCGGTTTTAAGTACTAGTTTTTGCGAGATTAGGTAATTTTAGACTAAAGAAACAAACATAATGTTTCTGATTCGAAGACGCTTTTAGATTACAAACCGAAAAACATAATGTTATGAAAACTTTATTACTTTTTGCAATCTTTTGCATTACTGCAACATCGGTTTCAGCACAGTATTCATATAAGTTTTTAAACAAAAAGGAGACAAACAATTCGTTGTATGTTACCGGCGATGTTATGGTTGGAAATTACAAAGGAGGCGATTTGGGATTAAATTTTGTGATTGATAAAAAATATTCGATTAAGATTGGATTTTCTGCTACCAATAAAGCAGCCATTGCGCCACCAACCGATTTTTTGAAATCAGCACAAACCGAAGTACAAAGTTCGGAAACAGCATTTCAGAATTTCGAGAATTTATATTTGTCTATTGGACGGGTTCTGTTTTTAAATTCAAAACAAAAAGCAAGGATCGTTCTTCAGGGCGGCCCCGGCATATCGAACATGAGAACTCCTGATAACTGGCGTTGGGCGGTAAACGATGTATCGCAAGCCGTTTATGTAAACGACATTACGGTAAGTAAGAAAATTTGTTTGATTGTAAATCCTAAATTAGAATTACCAATTGCTCCGGTTATGGGAATTTCGGTTGGACCAATGTACATTTATTCAAAAGAAAACTCGTTTTTTGGAGCCGGAATTGGCATCATTTATGGATTGATATAAAATACCAACGTAAAAAACAATTAAATGATTTAAATGAGTCTCATTCTTTGGATGAGGCTTTTTTTATGTCTTTTTCCAAGTGGATTTTTTTGAACTGTGATTTGACAGTTTAAAGCCGTAAAACGCATCTTTTCGAAATAATTAAGCTGGCTTTTTGACGTACCTACTCATTTTCTGAGCGGTTTGATTGAGCAAAATTTGTGCTTCGCCAAATGAATTCATGTTTTTTCTCACTTTAACAATATGTATTTTTGGATTTGGTTTGTCAACCGATTCGGCAAATACCGGGCGATTATTATGGTCGTTGTTTATCGAAATAATTTGGTCGTTTTCATAATCGTAGAAAAATTCCTGGTGAACGGCAAAAACAAATTCCATTCCCGACTTACCGTAATCGCCTTTGTAAAACCGTGGATATACCAAATAGATTTTACCGTTGGGCATTCCGTAATACTGCGCCGAAAATGCTTTGGGTAAATACGAGATATGCGTTTGGTGTATAAGTTTGGCAAATGGTCTCATACTAAGTGGTTTATATCGATTCAAATACTGTACTCATTACAAAATAAGTATAATGTATTTAATAAAAAATATTTATCAGCGTCCTTCTGTATATATATATATTCCTAAAAAGGCAAAAAGGTAACCCCTTTTCCCAAAGAAAATCGATTCTAATGCTCTGAAATAGAAAGTGTTGGTTTTTTCTTTTCCGGAATCCACTTTTTAGATTTAACATATGATTCCTTTTTGCAAGATTGATGTTCGCTCTTTTTTATATTTTTGCCAATTGTAAGGGGTAATTCCTAAAAAAATTAATTGAATTCAAATGAATAAAGATTCTAAAATACCCGCGGTTTTAGGTGTTGGAAATGCACTGGTAGATGTTATTTCGGTTTTAAAAGACGATTTAATACTTGAGAAATTTGGCCTGCCGCGTGGAAGCATGACATTGGTAGACACTGAATTGTCGAAAAAAATATACGATGCAACTTTTAGCGAAAAAAGCGAAATGTCGACCGGTGGTTCGGTTGCCAATACCATGCGCACGCTGGCAAGCTTAGGTGGCAACGGCGGTTATTTGGGCAAGATAGGAAAAGATGAACTGGGGAAACTTTTTCAGAACGATTTTGAACGAAAAGGAATTCGGACACATTTAAAAATCAGTGATAAAGATACCGGCCGTGTGATGGGGTTGGTAAGTCCCGATTCGGAACGAACCATGGCTACTTATTTAGGAGCAGCAGCAGAATTAACACCTGCCGATTTTGTTCCTGAAATATTTGAAGGTTACGATTATGTTTACATGGAAGGCTACCTTGTGTTTAATCACGATTTAATTAAAGCGGGTGTTGAAATGGCAAAAAAAGCCGGATTAAAAGTGGCCATCGATTTGGCAAGTTTTAATGTGGTGGAAGCGAATCTGGAATTCCTGAAAGATTTAATCAAAAAGAATGTCGACATTGTTTTTGCCAACGAAGAAGAAGCAAAAAGTTATACCGGAAAAGAACCCGAAGCAGCCTTGCACGAAATTGCAGAACAATGCGAGCTTGCCATTGTAAAAATTGGAAAAGAAGGTTCGCTTATTAAATACAACAAAGAGCTGGTGAGAGTTGGAACCATAAAAGCAAAAGCTTTGGATACAACTGGTGCCGGCGACAGTTATGCAGCCGGATTCTTTTACGGTTTAACAAAAGGTTATTCTCTCGAAGTTTGCGGAAAAATAGCAGCCTTGGTTTCCGGGAAAGTAGTGGAAGTAATGGGGGCTAATTTACCCGACCACCAGTGGTCCGAAATTCAAAAAGAGATTGCAAAAATAATTACATAACATCGGAATTAATACGCATTAAAAATCCCAAAAACGATATCGTCTTTGGGATTTTTAATTTCACCAATATCTTTTAAAATAATCCGTGGATTCGTGCGTCGATTTTATCAATAATAAAACTCAGATCTTCAGGGTTGGAAATAAAATCAAGATCATCAACATTGATGGTTAAAATTTTTCCCATTTTGTAGCTGCTCACCCAGCTCTCGTAACGCTCGTTCAGCTGTTTTAAATAATCTAAACGAATGGAGTTTTCGTATTCGCGACCACGTTTCTGAATCTGGTTGACCAAAGTTGGAATCGATCCTTTCAAATAAATTAACAAATCGGGCGGTTGAATCAAACTCACCATTAAATCGAACAACTTTTTATAGTTGTTAAAATCGCGGGTACTCATTAAACCCATACTATGTAAATTGGGTGCAAAAATTTCTGCATCTTCATAAATCGTACGGTCTTGAATAATTGTTTTTCCCGATTTGCGGATGTCCAAAATTTGTTGAAATCGTGAGTTTAAAAAATAAATCTGAAGATTAAACGACCAGCGTTGCATGTCGTTATAAAAATCGTTCAAATAAGGGTTTTCATCCACGTCTTCGTAGTGTGGAATCCACTTATAATGTTTTGCTAAAAGCTCACTCAATGTCGTTTTTCCGGCCCCAATATTTCCTGCTACAGCAATATGCATATCTTAATTTAATTTGAAAATCTAAAGTATAAAAAATTTAAGTTTTATTGGGTATCATGTTCATAAGTTCGTCGAGATATTTTCGATTATTCGACAATCGGGGGATTTTATTTTGGCCGCCAACTTTACCCCGTTTTTTCATCCATTCGTAAAATGTTCCTTTGGGCACCGATATTACATATGGCATTTCCAGGGCAAGGTTTTTATGTCTTTTTGCTTCGTAATCGGAGTTTAATGTTTTTAACGAATTGTCGAGAATTTTTGTGAAATGATCGAGGTCTTTTGGTGGTGCATCAAATTCGATAACCCACTGGTGTGCTCCTTTTGTATTTTCGCTCATAAAAATCGGGCCGGCAGTGTATTCATTTACAATTGCTCCCGTGTGTTTACAGGCAATCTGGATGGCGCGATCGGCATTATCGATAATCACTTCCTCGCCAAATGCATTGATAAAATGTTTGGTTCGCCCGGTAACTTTTATTTTGTACGGATATTTGTTGGTGAATTTTATGGTGTCGCCAATTATGTAGCGCCACAAACCGGCATTTGTCGAAATTACAAGTGCATAATTTTCGTTTAGTTCCACTTCTTCCAAACTTAAAACGCGGGGGTTTTCGTTGTCCCATTCCGACATCGGAATAAACTCGTAATAGATTCCGTAATCGAGCATCAGTAACATGTCGTTCCGGTGCAAATTATCCTGAATCCCAAAAAATCCTTCCGAGGCGTTATAGGTTTCCACATAATGCATTTGGTCTGAAGGGAAAAGCTTTTGATACTGTTCGCGATAAGGTTCAAAATTAATTCCACCGTGCGCAAAAACTTCCATATTTGGCCAAACTTCCAGAATATTCGATTTCCCGGTTTTTCCCAAAACTTTTTTGAAAAGAACAAGATACCACGACGGAACGCCGGCAAAAGACGTAACATTTTGGTCGAGCGAAGTTTCAATAATTTTATCGATCTTTTCTTCGAACTCTTCGATTAAAGCAATTTCTGTTGGCGGTATCCGGATAAAGTCGCTCCAGAACGGAACATTTTCGATCATAATTGCCGATAAGTCGCCGTAATACGAATTATTGCTAAAATTGTTCACCCGGTGACTTCCTCCGAGTGTTAAGGTTTTTCCCTTTAAAAGTTTCGTGTCGGGATGAGTTCTGATGTATTGAGAAAAAACATCTTTAGGTCCCCTTAAATGACAATCTTCCAGCGCCTCTTTTGTAACCGGAATAAACTTACTTTTATCGCTTGTGGTACCCGACGATTTTGCAAACCATTTTACTTCTCCCGGCCAGAGCAAATCTTTTTCTCCTTCGCGCAAGCGTTCAACATATGGTTTTATATCGTTATATTTTTGCAGGGGCACCGCTAGTTTAAACTCTTCAACCGTAGAAATATGCGAATAATTATATTTTTTACCCCAAACCGTATCTTTCGCATTGTTCAGTAAACTTAAAAGTATTTCGCTTTGAATTTCATGCGGATATTCGCGATAATACTGAATCTGATAATTCCGCTTAATATTAATCCACTTGATGACCGAGTTGAGTAAAGGCATTTGTTTATTTTCGTATTTTGGTTGACAAATTTATGAATATTTTAATTTAAAATATCCGCTGATTTTATTCGTTTAAATTATAAACTTTTATTTATTCAGCAAGATTAAAAAGGCAAGAGTGAATATTCAGCATAATTTTTTTTTCTTTTATTGAATAACTATTTTTACACAACGAGATCTGTAATAAAAAAGAAACGACCATGCAGATATCGGCTGACATTTGGCAAATACACAGCTTAAAACTAATGGGAGTTACTATGAATGCAATTGTAAATTAACGATTTTAACGAGATGAACTATATCGATATTGTACTTGGAATTTTATTGTTGCTTTCGGCGATCAGCGGATTTAAAAAAGGTTTAATTGCTGAAGTTGCGGCTTTGGCAGCGCTGGTTTTGGGAATTTGGGGAGCCATCGAGTTTTCGCACATTACATCAGAATTTTTGGTCGAAAATTTTAACTGGACCTGGGATCATCTGAGCATCGCTTCGTTTTTTATCACTTTTGTTGTGATCGTAATTCTGGTACATATTGTAGCCAGTACCGTCAATAAAATGGCCGAAACCATTATGCTCGGTTTTGTGAATAAACTGGCGGGTCTGGTTTTTGGAATTTTACGTGGCGCACTTTTTTTAAGTATCGTTTTGGTGGTTTTCGATAAAATAGATGAAGATGTTGAAATTCTTTCGAAAGAAACAAAAGCCAATTCGCGGATGTACGAACCGATAAGAAATTTTGCACCATCGTTGTTGCCATTTATCGATTTCTGGGACGATGACAATAAATCTGATAATGATGAGCCCTGGTATAAAAAAGTGGTTTAAAAAAAACAAAACAAAAGTTTCGTACGAAAATGTGACTTGCAAAAACTGCGAAACACATTTTAGCGGAAAATTCTGCCCCGAATGCGGGCAGTCGGTGAGCGATTACGACAAACCTTTTACGTTTATTTTTTACAATTTTGCCGGCGACTTTTTTTCTTTCGACACCCGATTTTTCAGAACTTTTTTAGCGCTGCTCGTAAAACCGGGTTTCCTTACCAAACAATATTTTTTAGGGAAACGGGTAAAATATGCACCTCCATTTCGCATCTTTATTTTTGTGAGTTTTGTAATGTTCCTTTTGCTTCAAATTTATACCAACAAGGGGCTGGACACCGTTCTCGATTCTAGTATTTCGGGGAATAAAATTGGTCTGGATTCCAGTTCGTTTGCTTTTGCAGATTCAATTTTAACCGAAGCCAAAGTCGATATGGATTCAACAGAAGCAGAAGCTGTAGATTCTGTTTTTGTTCAATTAGGATCTGTATTTGATTCGAATCAAACAAAGGGCATTAATTTTGGGATTGATAAGGAGACATTTCGTAACACAAAAGATTTGCGTCAGGTTTTAAATAAATTTGCGGTGGTTCTGGAGCAGAAACTCGAACAAGAAGAAGATCCTAAAAAGCAGGCGAAATTTCGGGAATTTATAAAAATATGCAGATCACCGGAACAGGCTGTTGCCCGAATTCTGGAATACATGTCGTGGGCATTTTTTCTGCTACTTCCAATTTTTGCAATCCTCTTAAAACTGGTATACATTCGCCGAAAACAGAACTACATCCGGCACCTTGTTTTTTCCATTCATTTGCACTCTTTTGTTTTTGTAGTAATCACACTAATTGTTGGAATGTACATGGTTTTTAGCGGAAATCTAAAAATTTTTACCACCGTACTAATGTTTAGTATTCCGGTTTATTTTATGATTGCACTCAAAAAGTTTTACGGACAAAGTTTTGGAAAAGTATTCTTGAAATTTTTAAGCATTTCGTTTTTATACAATACAATTTTTTGGGTGATTGTGGTTTTTGTCTTTCTCAACGCATTAAGTATTATTTAGGAATTGAATTTTATTGTAGATCGCTCCCATTAACAACCAGCATTTTTTATCTTTGCGCAAATTTTTAAAGATACTTTCGATGAATTTTGTTGAAGAATTGCAATGGCGTGGAATGATTCACGACATTATGCCCGGAACAGAAGAGCAACTAAAAAAAGAACTTTCGTCGGCTTATGTTGGCATCGACCCGACTGCCGATTCGTTGCACATTGGTCATCTGGTGAGCGTAATGATGTTAAAACATTTTCAGAATGCCGGACACCGCCCAATTGTTTTGGTGGGTGGAGCAACCGGAATGATCGGTGATCCATCGGGAAAATCGGCAGAACGAAACCTGCTCGACGAAACCACACTTCGACACAATCAGAATTGTTTAAAAGAGCAATTGTCGAAATTATTGGATTTCGAAACCGAAGCAGAAAACAAAGCAGTTTTAGTCAATAATTACGATTGGATGAAAGAGTTCAGCTTTCTCGAATTTATTCGCGATATTGGAAAACACATCACCGTAAATTATATGATGGCCAAAGATTCGGTTAAAAAACGAATCCGCAGCGAAAGTCAAACCGGAATGTCGTTCACCGAATTTTCGTATCAGTTGGTGCAAGGTACCGACTTTTTGCATTTGTACCGCACGCTGGGATGTAAATTACAAATGGGAGGGTCGGATCAATGGGGAAACATTGTTACCGGAACTGAATTAATCAGAAGAAAAGAAGGCGGAGAAGCTTTTGCTTTAACCTGTCCGTTGATTACAAAAGCCGATGGCGGTAAATTCGGAAAAACAGAATCGGGCAATGTTTGGTTAGATCCCGAACGCACAACCCCTTACAGCTTTTACCAGTTTTGGTTAAATGTTTCGGATGCCGATGCCGAAAAATACATCAAAATATTTACCATGCTTTCGCAAGAAACGGTGGCCGAATTGGTTGCAAAACACAACGAAGCTCCTCACATGCGGGAGTTGCAGAAAGTGCTTGCCGAAGAAATTACATGTATGGTACATTCAAAAGAAGATTTCGAAATGGCGGTTGCTGCTTCGCAAATTCTTTTCGGAAAAGGAACAGCTGAACAATTACATAAATTAAACGAAAATACTTTCCTGTCGATTTTCGAAGGTGTTCCGCAATTTCGAATTTCAAAAACCGAATTAGCAGCCGGAATTAATGTGATCGATCTTTTGGCCGAAAAAACCGAAGTTTTCCCATCGAAAGGAGAATTACGCAGAACCATTAAAGGTAATGGGCTGAGTATCAACAAGGATAAAATTGGCGATCCGGATCTTATTGTTAACGCTGAATACCTGATTGGCGATAAATATATTCTGGCTCAGAAAGGCAAAAAAAATTACTTTCTAATAATTGCCGAATAATCCCTAAAATCAAATACTAAAAATAGTTCCATTTCGTTGAGATAAAAGATTGAACTGAAACCAAATTATATGAATAATTTTTTCGATAACCAACGTATTCTGGATGTGATCTGGAAACGTAAATTTCATTTTCTTGTTGTAGGAATTGTTGCTCTGGTTTTATCTGTAATATTTTCCGGATCGACTTTTATTAAACCAAAATACAAATCAACGGCGCGTATTTATCCCACAAATAATGTTGCCATTTTTAGTGAGGAATCAGAAACAGAGCAGTTACTCGAGATTATCAATTCCAACGATTTAAAAAGAAAAGTTTTTGAAACCGTAAAACTCGATTCGGTTTATGGAATAAGCAAAGACAGTCCGCAATACTTAACAGAAATGTTCGATATGTACAATTCGAATGTTAAAGTTTCGAAAACAGAATTTGAAACCGTTGAGATAAAGGTTTTAGATGAAAATCCTCAGGTTGCAAAACAAATTTGCGAATCAATTATTGATTTGTTTAACGAAAAAATTGGAGTAATGTACGCCGCAAAGTATTGGGAGGTTGTTAAAATTACCGATAATTATTTAAAAATTAAAAGCCATGAACTTGATTCCATTTCAGGCAAACTTCAAGCCTTGAGAGATGAAACCGGAATAATTAGTTTTTCGCAACAAATTGAAGGGATAACTGAAGGGTATATGCTTTCCTTGTCGAAAAGCAGCAACAATGCAAATTCGAAGTCCATAAAAAAACAACTTGATAGTTTTAAAGATCATGGTGCTGAAGCTTATTTGCTTGAAACGAAATTTGTTAATTTAAACAGGATGGTCGACTCTTTGGCAGTTGTTAAAGAAGTTGCATTAATTGAGGCAAACAAAGACATTACGTATAGTCATATTGTTGAACATCCTTTTGCTGCCGATAAAAAAACATATCCTGTGCGATGGATGATTGTTGCTTTTTCAATTTTATCCGCATTGTTTTTCGCTTTGCTGGTTTTTCTTGTTTTAGATTACCGCAAAGTAGAGTAAACGGTGGTACGCAATCCCATCATAAAAATCACGCTTTTTTACCTTATTTCAATAAGCTTTATTTTGTTGAATTTATGGGCGGTGGTAAAAATGGATATGCTGCTCTTAAATGCACTTCCTTTTGTATTGGCAGTTTTGCTGATTGTTATTTTTTCATTCGATAAAATTGTTTATCTGATCGCTTTTTTTGCACCACTTTCAATCCCGCTGCACGAAATAATGCCCGGATTTGGATTCGACATGTATTTGCCAACCGAGCCACTCTTATTTGGTTTGCTCATAATATTCCTTTTAAAACTGATTCATGAAAGAGGTTACGACCGAAAAATCCTGCTGCACCCAATTTCGCTGACCATTTATCTCAACCTGTTCTGGATATTAATAAGCAGTGTAACCAGCACTATGCCGGTGGTTTCGATTAAGTTTCTGGTAATGCGCTCGTGGTTTGTGGTGGGTTTATACTTTCTGGTGGTTAAACTATTTGCTGATGGGAAAAACCTCGAAAAGTACGTTTGGTTGTATGTTGTTGGATTAAGTATTGTTGTTTTATATTCGACTTACCGTCATTTGGGATACGGACTGTGGGACAAGCAAGCCGCACATTTTGTGGTTTCTCCTTTTTATAACGATCATACTTCGTATGGAGCCGTTTTGGCTATGTACCTGCCATTTATGGTGATGTTTTCGTTTAATCCGTTTTTTTCGCGTAAACTGAAATTTATTTCGTTGGTTTTTTTGGGAATAATATTCCTTGGATTTATTCTTTCGTACAGCAGGGCAGCTTGGTTAAGCATAGTTATTGCGCTTGGTGTTTGGGGAATTATGAAATTGAAGATCAGGTTTAAACCAATATTTATAACATTTTTAGCAGTGCTTGCTTTTTTCCTGACCTTTCAAACGCAAATATTAATGAAACTGGAGCAGAACTCCGAACAGTCTTCCGCAAATTTAATGACACACATTTCGTCGATGTCGAACATTACTAGCGACGCCTCGAATCTCGAAAGAATTAATCGTTGGAGTTGTGCACTTCGAATGTTTGCCGACAAACCGGTTTTTGGATACGGCCCCGGAACATACATGTTTCAGTACGCGCCGTATCAACTGAGCAAAGACCGTACGATTATTAGTACCAATTCGGCCGACGGCGGAAATGCCCATAGTGAGTATTTTGGACCACTGGCAGAATCGGGAGTTTTTGGATTACTAACGTATCTTTTAATTATTGGTGTGGTTATTTATACCGCGGTTCATACCTACACACGTTTAAATGACAAACGTTTAAAAACATTTGTACTCACAGCGTTAATTGGTTTAATCACGTATTATATTCATGGTTTTCTGAACAACTTTTTAGATACTGACAAACTTTCGGTTCCCTTTTGGGGATTCACTGCAATGATTGTTGCGCTGGATATTTATTCGCTGAACGAAATTCAGGCACAAAAAAATCCGGACTGAAACAGACCGGATTCAATATCTTAAAAATAATCGCTTATTTTTTTACTCTTTCGCTGTAGCTTCTGTCGCGCGAATCAACACGAATAATGTCGCCTTGATTGATAAACATCGGAACCATAATTTCGGCACCTGTTTGAACAGTGGCAGGTTTTAATGCTGTTGAACTTGCCGTGTTTCCTTTTTCGCCTTCAATTGTTTCGATTACTTCCAGTTCAACTTTTTCGGGCATGTCTGCGGTTAAGGGCAATTCTTCGTCGGCATGAAACTGGATTTCAATGATCTCGCCTTCTTTCATTAAATCCGAATTTTCGACCATATCTTCAGGAAGAGAAATCTGTTCGTATGTCGATGTATTCATCATATTCAAACCCATATCGTCTTTGTATAAAAATTGATAGGGACGACGTTCAACACGAACTTCATCTACTTTAACTCCTGAGTTGAACGTGTTTTCAATAATACGACCGGTTTTTACATTTCTAAGTTTTGTACGTACAAAAGCCGGACCTTTTCCAGGTTTCACATGAAGGAAACTTTTGATGGTATATATATCGCCCTTGAATATAAAACACATCCCATTTTTAAAATCTGATGTTGAAGCCATTTCTGTTTTTCTTAATAATTTGCTGCAAAAATAATTAAATCAGTCTAAAATCAAGTTTTTAATATACGATTTGCAAAAATAATGTTGTTATCCTTAATCAGTTACCTGTTCAACACCATCGATTTTGTAGCTTTTTAGTACTGCCCGCAGTGATCCAACTTTCATATCGAATTCGAGCATCAGCGGAATTTGCTTTTCCTGAGAGATGAAAAATTTCAGTCCGTCGGAGCGTTTTAGCAGTTTGCCTTTATCGACAACCGGCGCCAAAACATACGACTTTTTTTTGCCCAGATCGGTATCGATTGTCGATACACCCAAGTATTTGATGCTTACCGTATCAATTTTGTCGGCGTGGTACGAAGCGAGTGTAATCTGATGATTTACCTGCATTTCTTCAACTTTATTCATTTTCACAAAATAGAAAAACGAAGAAATAATGTCGACCATATTTTTTGGCATCGCACGCCAGCCCGATTTTTGGCTGTTTAAAGAATCGATATCGGGATAAAAAAGTGTTTCGTTGTACCAGCGGTATTTGTGTTCTTTAATGTTTCTGATGGCTTTTAGCGGGAGGTGTGTTTCGGCATCAACGGTTGTTTCGTACACATCGTTAACTCCGTACAAAGTATTGGCAAGCCCGGTTGTTCGGCCTTCGACATAATAATGAATGGCAGGCTTGCCATTAAAAACCGTGTCGGTAATTATTAATTCTGCCTCGCCTCCTTTTACAAAACCGAATTTCAGGTTAAAAAGAATGGTTTCTCTTTTTGCAGAAACGAAAAGTGGAAACAGTAATATGAAAAAATATAGAATGCCGGTTTTTATCATTTGATCACTTTATTTTTTGGAATGGTTGCAACAAAGTCTTTTAAATAAAAAGGCTCGAAATAAGCAACGTCTTCAAATTCCTGATTATTGTATTTTATTTCGGTCAATTTTTGCATAAACTGTGCCGAAGTTTTTGCCGGGCCATTAAAGAGGGCATTCGAATGCGTTATTTTTGTTTTGCATTTTTCGGCGCCATTTCCAAAAAACAATATTTTATTCGTTTTTAACCGATCGGATAAAAAATCTTCTTCGATTATTTCTGCCGAAACGGGTAAAATCGCTTCACCTTCAGCATTGTAAAGTGCGGTATAAACTTCCATTCTTCTGGCGTCGATCATCGGGCAAAACAGCATTTTTTCGCTGCTGCTTTCGGCTGCATGAATTCCCATTACTTCCAGCGAATTTACAGCAATCAACGGAATTTTTAAACCATAACAAAGTCCTTTTGCCACCGAAACTCCAATTCTTAATCCGGTGTACGACCCCGGACCTTTACTCACTGCAACGGCATCGAGCTGACTCAACTCAAAATTATTTTCTTTCACCAGTTCTTCTATAAAAACGGTTAAAAGTTCGGAGTGTCGCAAACCTTCAGGAGTTTCTTTTTTGAATAACAATTCACCATTTTTTGCGATGGTTACCGAGCAAACTTCGGTCGAGGTTTCTATGTTTAAAATTGTTGCCATTAATGCAGTTTTGATAATTAACAGTTGAAGACAAAATTAGTTAATTGTTTTTATTGAATTTCGAAAAATTGAAAGTTGCCATTTAAAACTACGGCATCCAGTTTCATTTTCTTTGCAGCATTGAGTGCATCGTTTGTGGTGTGTACAATTGGTTCTCCCAGTGAGTTAAACGAAGTGTTTATCAAGGCTTTAATATTATAATTTTTATCGAGGTAATTTAAAAGGTCAGCCATAAACGGGTTGTCGTTTCTCTCGAAAATGGTTTGAAAACGTGCGGTTCCATCGGCATGAATTGCTCCCTGCAACTCGTTTTGTTTTTCGGGCAGTACCGAAAAATCGACCAGCATATATTTTGAAAGCGGATGAATTTCAGACAATCCGGTAAAATATGTAGTGTTTTTTTCGAGTGCAATTGGTGCGAGTGGGCGATACCATTCTCTGCCTTTTTTTTCGATACTGACTTTTTTAGACAAGGTTTTCGAATTAGCCAAAGCCAATATACTTCGGTTTCCAAGCGCACGCGGACCAGCTTCTCCAAACCCATTACAAACGCCAATTATTTTATTTTGAAGCAGTGTTTCGGCCACCTTTTTAATGGTTTCGGGGGTATAATTGGTTTGATAGTTTTCGACTCCCCAGTTGTTTAAATACGCCGGTTGCTGTTCTGTTTTTCCATGTTTTTTCCACTCGACAAAAGCTGCGGCTCCCAAGGCCAGACCCGAATCTTCGGTGCAGGGCGGAATAAAAACTTCATCGAAAATAGTACTTGCTATAATTTTTGAGTTGGCAACAATGTTTAAAGCCGAACCGCCGGTATAATATAAATTTCGTGCTCCGGTTTTATGGGCCAGCTCTTGTAATTTTGCAATAATTTTATCGATAAATATTTGTTGCAAAGTAGCAGCAACATCTTGTATAAATGTGTTTTTTTGGTCGAAAAAACGCAATTCAATTCCCTGTTCTTGTTTTGCCTTTTCGAAAAAAACTGAAGTTTTTCCCCAAATATCCTGAAACAAATTGTGCTGAGTTAACCACTTTTCGATGTTTGGATTGTATTTTCCAAGTCCGGCAAAACCCATAAATTTTCCGGGCACTGCGTTTTGTTCGGCCAGTTTTGCACCCAGAATCGAAAAAACCAAAGCGTTGGCATTGTAAATGGTGGAGTAGGGTTTTAAATCCCAGTGGTATTCAATCCAGTTTATTTGACCATTTTTAAATGTGGCTGCCGAAAAATTACTCAAACTGGCGCCGCCATCGAAATGAACCAGCAAACTGTTTTCTTTAAAATTTCCAAAAAACGGCAAACACGAAAAAATGTGTGCCAGTTCGTGATTGATCGAATAAGCCTCTTTTTCTTGTCCAAACCACCAGCATTTTCCTTTTTCAAGATCGACAGAAAGCGAATTATTTAAAGGCGCTTCAAAACGTGCATCGCCGGCTTGAGAAAGAAAAGTGCGTCCTACCACACTGTCGACAAAAACCAGATCGTAATCTTGACCAAGAAATTTCTTTTCCTTTAAAATGTCTTTAAGTTGAAGGTGGAAAGTGTTGTCGCGTTTTTTTCGCGAAATTCGTTCTTGCTGTAAAAAATTTAAAACGTTGCCATTTTGCATCAGTGCAAGATTATGGTCGTGTACATAAAACGGATGTTCGTATTGTTCACGATCTTGAATCCCATAAATTGCCAAAGTTGGTTTTTGTTTATCCATTTAAAACAAATTTATCGGCAAACTGTATGAAAATGATAACCAGAAAAAGCAAAACAAATAGTACCTCGGCAGGTATTCTTCTGGTCATAAAAACAAATAAATTCGAAACCAGAAGTGTAACCGGAATCGATGCGATAATAAGTATTTCCTGCGAAACGCCTGGGAGAAACAAATAACTCAACAACGAGCAAATAAAAAGCACAAAAAACACTGCAAAATATTTGCGGGTACTTACTTTTTTTGAATCGTATTGTTGCGCAATTTTTACGCTTCCTGCAATGGTTAAAATTGTTAAATAGGCGAGCAAAACATAGAGTGGAATGTTAAGTGGAGTTTGATTTGCCGGAGTGGTTATACTTTTCAGAAAAGTTTGATAAAATGCTGATGTTTGCTCGGTTAACACCACGTAGCTTGCCGAGAAAATCATCGGGACTAAAAATCCGAGAAAAAGAATAACATATCCACGCCAGTTGCTGTCTTTGCTTAATATACCAAGACCGATAATAAAAGCAGGTAAAAGAACCACGAGATTTAAATAAAACAGAGTTCCAATTCCCAACAAAAAGCCGGCGTTAAAAATGTTGCTGTAAGGTTTCGATTTGTCGAAAGTTACGAATAAACTATTCAGTGCAAAAAGCAAAAATAGTATCGCAAAATAAACAGAATGAAGCGTGTGCAGTTTGGTAAATCCGGCAACTATAATTACATAAAGTATCGGAACTAATTTTGTGCGAACCTGGATAAAAGAAAATCGTGTGTTGAGCATCTGCATGATAAATGCGATAATAATTACCAGCACGAGCGATCCAACAACCTGGATAAATAACGATTGACTCAATAGATTGTAAATTGGTGCAAAAAGGATATTTTCGTTTTCTCCCGGAAAAAAATTGTACTCAACCGGATCCAATAAATTTCTCAACCAAAACAAGATCCCGAATATTGGAACCCAAAGCAGGTTATACTGATTATTGGATTTTAAAGTACGAAGTATCATTTTTTAGAGATCGAAGCCCAAATCTTTTCTGTAATATTTTTTATCGAATTGAATTTTTTCCGCGTTTTTATAAGAGGTAGAGAGTGCATCTTTTATATCGACACCATACGAACTCACCGAAATAACACGTCCTCCGGCAGTAACAACATTATTGCCATCTTGTTTGGTTCCGGCATGAAAAACAATGCTGTCGCTTGCTTTTTCTGTCCCTGTAATTACTTTTCCTTTTTCGTAAGCTTCGGGGTAACCGCCCGAAACCAACATCACTGTAACGGCGGTTCGTTCATCAAATTCTATTGTTTTTTGGTCGAGCGTTCCGTTTGCTGCTCCTTCCAATAATTCAACAAAATCGGATTTTACGCGCAACATAACGGCTTCTGTTTCCGGGTCGCCCATCCGAACGTTGTATTCGATTACATACGGATTGTTGTTTACATTAATTAAACCAAGAAAAATAAATCCCTTAAAATCGATGTTTTCTTTTTGAAGCCCCGAAATGGTGGGTTGAATAATCTGTTTTTCAACTTTATCCATAAAATCTGCATTGGCAAATGGAACCGGAGAAATTGCTCCCATTCCACCGGTATTTAATCCGGTGTCGCCTTCGCCAATTCGTTTGTAGTCTTTTGCTTCGGGCAAAATTTTGTAGTTTCTTCCATCGGTTAAAACAAACACCGAAACTTCAACTCCGCTTAAAAATTCTTCGATAACAACTTTGCTGCTGGCGTCGCCAAATTGTCCGGCCAACATTTCTTTTAACGACTTTTCTGTTTCTTCCAGGTTGTCGATAATCAGCACCCCTTTTCCAGCGGCCAGCCCATCTGCTTTTAGAACATACGGAGCAGTCATCGTTTTCAGAAAATTAATTCCTTCTTCGAGATTCTCGTTTGTAACGGTTAAATATTTTGCGGTTGGAATGTTGTTGCGTTTCATAAAATCCTTGGCAAAATCTTTACTCCCCTCTAGTTTTGCACCTTCTTTCGATGGGCCGACCACTCCAACTTTTTGAAGTTCGGGATCGGAAGTAAAAAAATCGGTTAGTCCTTCCACCAAAGGAACTTCGGGGCCAATCAGCATCAAATCAATTTGATTATCGAGAACCAGTGTTTTTATTTTTTGGAAGTCGGAAACTCCACAATCGAGGTTAGTTCCTATTTCTGCTGTTCCTGCATTTCCAGGCGCAAAAAACAGATTTTTAAGTTTGCTGCTTTGTTTTATTTTCCAACCCAAAGCATGTTCTCTTCCACCAGATCCGATAATTAGAATGTTCATTTTAATAAGAATTGATTTTGTGCGTGAAGATAACCTTTTATTCAGTGCTTTTCAAAATCCGAATATTCAGAATGAAAGAATTAAAGATCGCATAAAAAAATGCCGGGTTGCAAAGGCTGCAATCCGGCATTAACCATTGTAAACTTTGAAATTGCCTGCGGCATTTTAAGTACAATTGGATTAATTTTATTAAATCTCGTTTTTTAAGCTCCAAACTGCGAAAGATGCGATTGGAAAGTATCGGTAATTTTTTTGGTGAATTCTTCGTCGCCACTATTTCTAACGGTACGTTCCATTCTTTGCATGTAAAATAAATTGCGCTGAATTTCTTCGTTAACACTTTTTGTTCTTATAAATTTTGATCCCAACGAGAAATAATAACTCAGTTCGTCGTTATACATATCAAGTGCATGTTCGAGTACTGCTTTTCCCTTTTCAGCTGCACCGGCTTTGTAATAACTGTCAGCCAGTTCGGTTGCAAAATATTCAGGCGAAACCAAATCGATTGGCACCAATTCGAAACAACGGTCGATTACCTCAACTGCCATATCGTTTTTCCCTTCGGCAATTAATGCACCCGCCAAACGGTTAAAACTATTTCTGATGTTGGTCATCATTCGCATGTTGTTTTCGTCGAGGTAAACCTCCGGATTATTCATTCCTCCCCATTCGAATTTGTTCATCAGGTTGTCGTACATCAACTCGGTGTCGACGCGTCCGAACTGCAATTGCTGCGGATTACTTTCTGTTCTTATCGGCACAAAACGGTAGGCAAATCCTTCCACCTGGAAATAGTTTTCGAGGTTCAGGTATTTGTCTCGTCCAACGGTAATTGCCCAGTAAACCGGACGTTCCCAGTTGTTTGTGGCCAACAGATCCAAAATCATCATTTCGTCTTTTGCAATGTAATTTCGATTGGACAGGTCGATGGTAATTGTATCCACAATTTTGTCGTAATCTTCAGGAGCCACGACTTTATTTCTGATTACAGCTTCTTTGTCGATTTTGAAGCTCAATACTTTTTTCGGGAAATAAGAAGCGTTGTCGGCTTGCTGAAGTTTGGTTGCAGGATTATCGTCGGCAACAAATTTCATGGCTTCTTTTAATCCGATTGTATTTCTGGAAATCCTTGGATTATCCATCAAATAAACAATGTCGCGGGTTCCCTGCCGGTACTGATTGAGTGTCAGAGAAAACGGAACCGGATCCGATTCGTAGGCTTTTCTTTTCATCTGATTGATGTACCAATCGGTTTGCAAATAACTTAAATTACAAACCCGGACATCGGTGCGCACACCTTCAACTTCCTGGTTATACCAAAGCGGGAATGTATCGTTGTCGCCGTTGGTAAATATTATCCCTTCGGGTTGACAGGTTTTTAAATAGTTGGCGCCAAAATCGCGGGCAGTGTATCTTCCCGAGCGATCGTGATCGTCCCAGTTTTCGGCGGCTAAAATTCCAGGGACCAAAACAAGTGCAAGAATTCCGGCGATTCCTGCCGAAGCAGTTTCAGGTAAATATTTTTTTAAGGTTTCGGAAAGTGCCAGAACACCCAGACCAATCCAAATGGCAAAAGCATAAAACGATCCGGCGTAGGCATAATCACGTTCACGCGGCTGATGCGGATATTGATTCAGATAAATCACAATAGCCAGTCCGGTCATAAAAAACATCAGGAAAACCACCCAAAGTCCTTTTTTGCCTTCGATCCCTTTTCTGTATTGAAAAATAATTCCCAATAATCCGAGAATCAAGGGAATAAAATAATAGGTATTTCGGGCTTTGTTATTGGCAAGTTTTGCCGGAAGATTGTCCTGATCGCCCAATCTCATTTCGTCGATAAATTT
>JBNKOT010000265.1:0-5332 GCA_050294855.1 Draconibacterium sp.
GATTCGTAAGAACATACTTGTCTTCCATTCATTGACTAAATTTTACGACATCCCGGGGATTCGGCTGGGCTGTGTGATTAGTCACCCGGATACAATCGCGAGACTTCAGGCGAGAAAAGAACCCTGGACCGTTAACGGAATCGCCGAGAAAGTCGCCGGTCGAAGCCATTCCATTCAATGGCAAATAGTAGTTCATCATGGCAAACATCCCTTTTTTCATTTCTCCTCCGTACCACGAACCGCCAATAACCTGCATTTTCTCTTTCAAGTTAAAAACGGTATAAACGTCGGAATTCATTCCCAACTCTTTCCAGCGATCGTTAGTTGTTTTCGAAGCATTCATTGCAACAAAATCGGGCTCACCATAGTTTTCCAATTCTTCGTCGGTCGGACGGATAAACATATTTTTTACAAAATGTGCCTGCCATGCCACTTCCATAATAAAACGAATTTTCAAACGTGAGTTTTGGTTTGCCCCCAAAAAGGTATCCATAACAAACAACCTTTTATTTGAAAGTTGTTTCGAAGTAATTTGTTTTAAATACTTCCAGGCTTCTTCTGAAACCGGTTTATTATCATTAGGTGATTCAGGAGTGTTCCACCAAATGGTGTCTGCTGATGCCTCGTTCTTTACTATAAATTTATCTTTGGGTGAACGACCAGTAAAAATACCTGTCATTACATTTACAGCATCTAATTCAGTAAGCTGTCCTTTTTCAAAACCCTCCAAATTCGATTTCATCTCTTCTTCAAAGAGTTGTTCATATGAAGGGTTGTAAACAATTTCTTGTACGTCTTCAATTCCGTACTTCGACAAATCAATTTTTCTCATAACTACCTAATAATTAACTTAGTAAAACAAATACTTCTTCTATAAAATCGGTGCGTAAAAATAACCAATTTTTCCAACCTTGCTTTGTCGACCATTTGAATTGCCGGTTTTTAGATGCTGATTAAACAATATCTTAACAAAAGAAATTTTTCTTTGTTTAAAGAGATTTTCTAAAGAATCAGACAAAAAAAGCGTTGCAAATGAACAATTGCAACGCTTCACTCATCGATTAAATTACTAATTTTTAAGACCTTGGGTGAAATTGATGAATGGTACTTCTCAAATAATCACGATCTAAATGCGTATAAATTTCGGTAGTTAAAATCGATTCGTGTCCTAACATTTCCTGTACTGCGCGTAAATCGGCGCCACCATTTATTAGATGCGTTGCAAATGAATGCCGGAATGTGTGTGGACTTATTTTTTTACCCAATTCCACTTTTTCGGCCAGGTTTTTTATGATTGTAAAAATCATAACCCGACTTAATTTTTTCCCTCTTCGGTTTAAGAACAGAATATTTTCGCTCTCTTTACTCACATTTAAAGTTTTACGATAACCCGAAAGATAGTTGTTGATTTCTTCGATTGCTCTGCCGCTAACCGGAACCAGTCTTTCCTTTTCAGCTTTTCCTTCAACTTTTATGTACCCTTGATCGAAGAACAAATTTGTGATCTTCAAACTCACCAGTTCGGAAACGCGTAAACCGCAGCTGTACAACGTTTCGAGCATTGCTTTATTTCGTTGTCCTTCAGGTTTTGTCAAATCTATTCCTTCAATTAATGTGTCAATTTCTTCCATCGACAAAATATCAGGTAATTTCCGGCCAATTTTTGGAGACTCCAACAATGCAGTCGGATCGCTTGTAATTTTACCTTCAATAAGTAAATACTTGTAAAACGATTTAATTCCTGAAATTGTGCGCGCCTGTGTTCTCGGGCTCACATCTTTTTCGTTAAGCCATTCAACAAAACTTTTTAAATGCTGAAGTTTAACTTTCTCTGGCGCTATTTTATCAAATTTATCATTTAAAAAAACAATCAACTTGTTAATGTCGTTGATATATGCTGCAATCGAATTTTGCGACAACGACTTCTCAAGTTTAAGATAATTTTCATAACCCTTTTTTCCATCCTCCCATTTCATAGCTGTCTTTTTTTTATATTTACAAATAATCTCAATATCTTATGTTGAAAATAGTATTCAACCTTTTTAATTAAACGTTAGTACTGTTTCACATACGCTGAAACTTATATAAAGTTACTATAAAAAAAATTAAAATGAAATAGCATGAATATACTGATAATCAATGGTCCAAATCTTAATTTGCTGGGAGTTAGGGAAAAAAGTATTTACGGAGCCCAAAGTTTTGAAAACTATCTGAATACACTGAAAACCACTTTCTCAAAGATAAATTTTGTTTACTATCAATCGAATATCGAAGGAGAAATTGTGAATAAAATTCACGAATATGGTTTTAAATTCGATGGTATTATAATAAATGCCGGTGCATATACTCACACTTCGATAGCCATTCGTGATGCCATTTCCGGAATTCAAACCAAAGTTATTGAAGTACACATTTCAAATACACTAACTCGCGAAGATTTCAGACACAAATCGGTTATCGGGCCGGTATGCAAGGGCTGTATAATGGGATTTGGACTCGATTCGTACCGTCTGGCAGTTGAGAGCTTTTTAAACAAATAAAAGTGCTGTCTGTTTTCAATCTTAAGTTTATATTGTAACTTTTCTAAAAATATAGCGATAATAATTTATTAGCTTAATTTTGCGCGCTTCAAAAAAAGAATAGAATGAGACAAACAAAAATTGTTGCAACCATATCAGATGTCAGATGCGATATTGAATTTATTCGGTCGCTGTACAACGCCGGGATGAATGTTGCACGAATTAACACGGCACATATTTCAACAGAAAGCGCCATTCCAATGATAAAAAATATCCGGGCAGTTTCCGATAAAATCGCAATCATCGTCGATACAAAAGGTCCGGAAATCAGAACTTGCAGTGTTCAAACTGAACTGGAAGTTGTTCAAGGAGAAAAAATTGCATTTTCGTTTTCGCCGGTCAACACGACTTATAAAAATGTTTGTGTCAATTATGAAGGATTTGTTGAAGATTTACATGTTGGGAATCATATATTGATCGATGACGGCGACATTGAATTTACGGTTGAAGAAAAACACGGCGATTTTTTACTTTGTAATGTCGAGAATGACGGTGTGATAAAAAAGAAAAAAAGTATCAATGTTCCGGGTGTCGAAATTAAGTTGCCTTCGCTTTCCGATCGCGATATCGATTTTATCCAGTTTGCCATAAAATACGACCTTGATTTTATTGCACATTCGTTTGTACGAAATAAATCGGATGTTCAGGAAGTTCAGAAAATTATTGATGAAAGCAATAGTCACCAAAAAGTTATTGCAAAAATCGAGAACATGGAAGGTGTCGAAAATATTGATGAGATATTAGAAGAAGCATACGGTATAATGGTTGCACGTGGCGATTTGGGTATCGAATTACCCGAAGCCAGAATCCCGACTATCCAACGTAATTTGGTTCGAAAAGCAATTCTTCATCAGAAACCGGTAATTATCGCCACACAAATGTTGCACAGTATGATCGAACATCCGCGGCCAACAAGAGCCGAAGTGAGCGATGTTGCCAGTGCAATTTATATGCGAACCGATGCAATTATGTTGAGTGGAGAAACTGCCTACGGAAAATATCCGGTGGAAGCTATTGAGGTGATGGATAAAATTGCCAAGGAAGTAGAACCCGACCGCGACAAACGTTACGATATTCTGATTCCACCAATTAAAAATGAAATTCCGGCTTATCTGGCACAATCAGCAATTCGTGCTGCCAAAGAATTAAAACCAAAAGCGATTGTTACTTCCACTACAACCGGAAAAACAGCTCGTTATCTGGCCGCTTACCGTTCCATCTTTCCGGTGTACGTAAAATGTCATTCGAACCAGGTAATGCGCGAACTGGCATTATCGTTTGGTATTCATGCATCGTATCTGGTTATGAAAAAGAATAAAATGAAAATCCAGAAAGCTGCCATGCAGGAATTAGTTGATGAAAACATCATTCATATGGAGGATCTGGTTATTTATATTGGTGGAAGATTTGGCGAAGATGCAGGTGCTTCTTTTATCGAAATATCGACAGCCGACAAGCTTTTTACCAAATTTAATTAGCAGGTTTTTAACTATCTGAAGTCAATGATTTCGACATCAGGAAATTTGCTGGCATCGTATACAAATTCGGTGTCGGCCAATTCTACATTCGTCTCCATCTTTTTTATTACGATACCGTACACATTTTCATCGGTACCAAATAGCTGAGCCGAGCTGATCATCATTGTTGCTTTATCGATCAGCAACGTTATTTTTTCGACTTCGTATTCATCGGTTCCGGGAAAAAGATCGATTTGGTAAAGTACTTTTGAACCTGCTTTCTTTTCTGCTATTAATTTCGAATCGAAACCTTTTTCATAAATCGTAAACAAAGATGATGGATCCATTAAATCGTTTCCGGCATCTTCCAAATTTGAAATGGTTACCTGGTTTCCATCTTTCATATAATGCCAGAGCGTTTTTCCATCGCAAAAAACATCGATGCCAACATCGGGCAAATCTACCAAATACTTTTTTCCTTTAATTTTTATCGATCCTTCATTTTGCTCGTTAATTTCCATTTCAACATTTTTCATCGAAAAAGAGAAATCGGCTATTATGGTGGTAAATGAGCTTGTTTTTTCGCTCACCTGATCTAAAATTTCTTTTGCCTTATTGTCTTGTTGTGCCCACGAAAAAACAGAAGCAAACAAAATCATTCCAACTAATACTATTCTTTTCATTTTTTATCTTTGGTTTAAACCATTCAACAATTGTTCCAAACTATATTCATCCTGCAAAAGCACCTGTCTGGCTTTCGATCCTTCGCTTGGACCAACAATACCGGCAGCTTCCAACTGATCCATTATTCTTCCGGCCCGATTGTAACCAATTGAGAATTTACGCTGAATCATCGAAGTCGACCCCATTTGGTTCATCACCACAACACGGGCTGCATCTTCAAACATTTCATCGGTATTATTTAAATCAACCTGACCAGGCCCCGGTTCTTCGTCGCCAACATATTCAGGCAATAAAAATGCTGTTGGATATCCGCGTTGCTCTGCAATAAAAGCACAAATACGTTCTACTTCGGGCGTATCAACAAATGCACACTGAACACGAGAAACATCGCTGTTTGCCGAAATCAACATATCTCCTTTACCAATTAACTGGTTGGCTCCGGGTTGATCCAAAATCGTTCTGGAGTCGATCATCGAAGCCACTTTAAATGCAATTCGTGCCGGGAAATTCGCTTTAATAACACCGGTAATCACATCCACCGACGGACGTTGGGTGGCCATCACCACGTGGATGCCGACTGCGCGCGCTTTCTGGGTCAGACGAATGATGGAG
>JBNKOT010000266.1:0-6594 GCA_050294855.1 Draconibacterium sp.
TTCATGGCTTGTTTAAAACCATCTAACTCCACTTTATTTTTAATCGCCTTTAATTTGGCAATAATCGAAGTTCCCTCAACTATTTCGTTTTCTTCTTTTATCGTATTATAAATCGAATAATTGGCCGTTGCCGGATCGATATAAATTTTTTTCTTTTTTAATTCCTTCAAAAACGAATAATAGTCGTTGTAATCTTTAACAATTATTCCTTCACTTTCGAGTTTCCAGTACAGTTCTCCGGGTAACTTTTCCTTATCGACAAACAAATAATTGGTGTCTTTCCCAACAAAAGCAAAACCGGTAAAAACCGGATTAAAGCGAATATCAGATCCGCGCAAATTATAAAGCCAGGCCAGTTCGTCAAGCATCGAAACTACATGATAATCGGCACCAATTGTTTCCAGATTATTAACAATCGTTTGCTGTTTCTCTTTCCGCGAAACACCTGAATATTCCAGATCGAGTTCAAACACTTTGTTTGCTCCTATTTCTGGCCTGTTATCCCAAATATTTTCCAAAAAATCGGGAGTTAAAACCAATGCAATATTTTTTTCGAATAAACAGTTTTGCAGGTTTCTAAAAGCAGTCACCGAAATACATTGTGCATCGATTCCAACACGATTTCCTTTTACCAGATTTTGTATCAACCAGGTTTCCGGAGAAATTGCATCGGGCACACGCAACTTGTGCATTACAATTCCGGTGCCTTTTAATTGTTCTTCGGCCTGAATAAAATAGCGAGAATCGGTCCATAAACCAACTTCGTTAATGGTAACCACCAGCATTCCGTACGATCCGGTAAAACCCGAAATAAACGCCCGCGTTTGCCATCGGTCAGGTAAATATTCGCTCGAATGCGGATCGGTACCCGAAATAAACCACGCATCTAAATTAAATTTGTCCATTTCTGCACGCAAAGCGGCCAATCTATCTTGAATTATTAAAGTCATTTCTTTAGATTTTAAAATCATTTTTGTTGAATCTCAACACTTACCTTGTTGTTAAAACAAATTTTTATCGGGGATTTGTTTTAAAAAAGTCTTTTACAAACTTTTTAATTGAAGGTGCGGGGATTTCATCGTAATTCAATTCCGTGTCGGAATAAAACTGATACGCAAGAATATCATCCATCGGTTTTAATCCATCGAGTGTTTCCGGGTAAACCAGAAAAGCCATATCGAGTGTAAAAACCGAAAATTCTGAAAAAATATATTCGTTAGGAGCAGAACCAATGTATTCCATTTTCTTCACTTTTAATCCGAGCTCCTCAAAAAGTTCGCGTTCAACTGCATGTTCTGCCGTTTCTCCCGGATCGATAAATCCTCCGGGCAAATCCAGTTTACCGTAATTGGGTTCAATTCCGCGGGTAACCAGCATTAATTTCCGGTTTTCGTCCACAATTATAGCCGCCACTGCAGCCGATGAGTTTATGAAAAGATGAAACCCACAAACCTTGCATTTCAACGATCGATCACCCGATTTTTTAAAGTCAGGAGCTCCACATTTCGGGCAATATTTCAGAACATTTAAAGGATGAGTATTACTCATTTAATTAATTATTTCTATTGCTTTTAACCAATTATAAAACAAATCGGGCCATCCGTCGGCCGGTTGATTATTTTTACGAATTCCAAAACCATGTCCGCCTTTCTTAAAAATATGCATTTCGGCAGGCACATTATTCCGTTTTAAAGCTGAATAAAATTCGATTGAATTTCGTGGAACAACCGCTTTATCATCGTCGGCCAAAACCAAAAATGTTGGTGGTGTTTCGGCGGTAACATTTAATTCGTTTGAATATTTTCGCACCAAAGCCCAATCGTTTGTTTCTCCGATCAGATTTTTACGCGATCCCATGTGTCCCCACTCTTCGTTAAAGGTGATAACCGGATACAAGAGCAACATAAAATCGGGGCGGCAACTTACCTTTTCAATCGGGTTTGTACTTCCCTTTTTCCCGTTATCGAAAACAGTTCCTACAGTCGAGGCCAAATGACCTCCGGCCGACGAACCAGCAATTCCAATTTTTTCCGGATCGATCCCCCACTCTTTTGCATTCATTCGAACAATTCTCATGGTTTGACGTGCATCATCGGCAGGAACTTCGTGATGTCCATATGGCAAGCGGTATTTCAACACGATTCCGGCAACTCCTTTTGCCTGTATCCATTTTGCAATATCGTATCCTTCATGATCCATCGCTTCGATCCAATAAGCTCCGCCAGGGCAAATCACAACTGCAGCACCGGTATTTTTTTCTTTTTCGGGCAAGTAAACATACATCTCTGCTACGGAAACATTTCTCACCCGAACACCGTCGTATTTTTCTTCAGGTTCGGTCATTCCGTTATCTGTCGGCGCACCATCGGGCCAAACCTTTATGATTTTATCCTGTGCCAATAAACTTGCAGCAACAAAAAGCAAGGCAATAAAAAGATTTAGTTTTTTCATTATTTCAGCTTTATATTATTTCGATTTCGCACCCACAAAAAAATGTTCCTTTTCGGCAAACAGAACATTAAAAGTTGTGAGCGAACCATAAATTCGGGTGATGTACTGCTGAAGATGAATTTTTTCTTCGTCGCTTAAAACATTATGACTGTTTATATTTTGCTCCAGAACTCGGAGTCGGTCGCGCAACATTACAATTTTATGAAAAAAAGCTTCAACAGGAATTTCTTTGGGTTTGAGTTCTTTGTTGGCGGGTTGCAAACTCATGGTTCCCCCCGACCATTTTTCGCCGAGAGGAATAACCTCGTTTAATCCAGCGTACTTATCCAGAACAAAACTCATCGTTTCTTCTATTTCGGCGAGCGATAATCCTTTTTTGGGTGCATCCTCATTTCGCTCGATAACGGTTAAATCGATGTTTCTTTTGGTAATCTCAATTTTTCCGCCACGTTCAAAAAATATCTCATAGGCTGTAAGCTTGTTTTTGCTCACAATTCCTTCGCCATACCGCGGGTGATCAACCCTTGTACCAACGGTTAATTCTTCCATTAAACTTATGTTTTGAATAATTCTCTAAAAATAAAAATATTTATTCAAACGAAATTAAAAATGAGTGAAAGTACACAGCTGATTTTTGAAAAACAGAGTTAAGAATAAGATAATCAGAACAGAAAATGGAATATTTTTTTTGAATTAGGAACAGACAAAAATCGAATCAACTATTTTAAAGGCGAATCGGGTTCGTGTGAAAAAACCTGATAGATGATCTGATCGACTAACCAGGCCCAAAGTTTCGCAACCAACACCACAACTTTTCCATCCCAGAATGAAATGATCATTTTTCGTTTGCGTTTTTTAATCGCACGATACATAATATTGGCACATTTTTCTGCCGACATCATTTTACTTTCATTGCGGGGAGTAGATCCTTGTGGAGAACCATCGGACTTTAATGCGGTGTAACGAATTTCGGAGGATGTAAATCCGGGAGCAGCCACCAAAACGTGTAAGCCTGATTTTAAATATTCGATTCTTACTGTATCTAAGAATCCCCTGACAGCAAATTTAGATCCTGAATAACCCGTTCTGCCGGGCAATCCGATGTAACCGCCTGTTGAAATAACACCAACCAGCGAACCTTTTCGCTCCACGAGATGTGGCAGAGCATATTTTGTACAGTAAACCGTTCCCCAGTAATTCACATCCATCAAACGTCGTAAAACATCCATGTCTACGTCTTCGATCGATGCACGCATCGAAATGCCTGCGTTGTTTATCAACACATCAATTTTTCCGAACTTCTGGATGGCACTATCGATTAAATATTTGCAATCCGCTTCTTGTGTGACATCTGTTTTTACAGTAAGAACTTCAACATTATTCAATTGACTTTTCAACTCATTTAAACGATCTATCCGTCGTGCTGCGAGCACTAATTTCCAGCCTTCCAACGCATATTTCTCTGCCAATGCTTTTCCAATACCTGAAGAAGCACCAGTAATAATCACAACTTTATTTTGCATAAAAAATCAATCTGAATCAAATGTTGTTTAATGGCAAATGTACGGAAAAGATAGAGTTTTCCCATTTTAAAATTAAATATGGAAAACAAATTTTAAAGAATTGTAAAAATTATTTTTCAAAAAGCTTGCGTAGTCCCTTTCCCAGCTTATCGATTGTGTTTTGCAACTCATCTTTTGTGGCATTGGTAATGTACTTTCGGGTTTCCGATAAATCCATATTTACTTCAGGATTCCCAACCGGCCCTTCGACATTCACCCCGGCTGGAACTACTTTAATGTTTTGATTTCCGGGAATTACTGCAAGTATTTTCTGAATATCGGCACCAAACGCATCGCGCTGGACATTAAAATCCATCCGCATATCGATCAGATTTTCTGCACTTAAAGTTCCTGAAAAGGTTGTTTCCTGCCCTGCTACTTTGGTTTTAAATGGTCGAAGATCGAGGTTGCCGTTTACCACAATAAAGTTTGCCTTAAAATCTGCCACCTTTACATTTTGTAGTTTCTCGGGTTTTAAAATCCCTTTTAATTGATTAAAAATTGGCGATTGTTTGATCAACAGATTTGTGGTGCTAAAATTACCGTTTCCGTTTATCGATGAAGGAATTATTTGATGCGACGAACTAAGTTGTCCTTTCATTTTCATGCTTGTACTGAATTTTCCTTCGCTGTGCCCCGCAACCGGTAACATTCTACTTAATCCGCTTAAGGTTTGATACGCCATTGGAATATCGAAATTAGCGATTTCGATTCCAAAATCGAAAAGTGGTTGATTCTGAATGGTATTCTGATAAGAACCGCTCAAACTCAATGCCCCCTGCAACATATTCATATTCAAACCATTCAGCATTAATTTTTCGTTTTTTGCAGTAATTAGCCCATTGATATCAGAAATGGGTAAACGATCGAAAACAGCTCGTCTTATTTGCGAACGAAACGAAATATCGATGTTCGCTGGCACACTAAAAGCCAGCTTCTCGGCTTCTGGTGCTGTAGAATTACCATCTTTCGAATCAGCAACAAGTACTTCTTTTGCCGGTGCTTTTGGTTTTTGCAAACGCAACAATTCATTCAAATTGCATAAATCGGAATTCAAACGAAGATCGCCTCTTAAGGTTCCGTCTTTTAAAAGATAGTTCAAGTAATTGTACACTTTGCCTGTCAGTGTAAAATCGCTCTGCCCTACTTTCACATTCAATTCTTTTAAATTGACATTGCTTGGAGAAAAATCGAGGTGCCCTTTCGAAACATATATTTTCTGTATTAACTCTGGCGAATCGTAAACGAAATTATCCAACAACACAATTCCATCCGATTTTAACTTTTCATATTCTTCCTTCTCAACAGCCGAATAATTTCCTTTTATAAATAAATTGGCATCAACAATCCCGGCAACATTAACACTGTCGAGTGGTAAAACATCCTTTAACTGATCGAAATTTATTCTTCCTACAAATGCCCCGTCAAACCACGGATCGGCAATCAGATTATTCATTCGCAAGGTTAAATCGAGCGGGTTATTTTTGATCTCGGCATGGGCCGTTTTAACATTAACTTCGGTTAAATTCAAATCGCCTTGCGGTTTCGAAACAACAACATCGGCTTTAATTTCTTTTATCTGTTCAGGAAAATCGGCATAACGAAAATTCCCGTTCGAAACATTCATCTGCAACGAAAAAGACGGATAGTTTTCATCGAATAGAAATCCTTTTACATTTCCGGAAAGCGATGCAGAGCCAGTGGTTTGTATATCTTGTAAATAGCTTTCGTAATCAGGAGGAACCAGCGCCAAAAAGTTTTCGAAATCCGATTCTTTTGTTTTTATCCGAAGATCGAAAAACATACTATCTGATGGATATTCGAAACTTCCCGACAACTCCATTGCCAATTTGTTGATCCAAAACTCATTTTCGGCAACCGTAAATTTCATCGTTTCGTAATCCACGTCGAGCGCTGTTTTTGTCTTTAACAATGTCTTCGAAATATAATCTACTCCTCCGTATTTAAAGTTAAAACTTTGAACCTCGCCGCTGCTTAACAATTTTGCTGTACTACCAAACATTTTCCCCGAAACAGTAAAATTTATATGCCTTAGATCCATTTCTATCTCCGATATTTTATCGAGATAAAAGAAAGATGCGTCACTAATTTGGATTTTATCGAGGTTAAGTTGAAACGATTTTTTTTGATCCACACTTGTTTGAACCGCGCTCCCTGTAACTTGAGTTTTTTCGCTGCCCGGTTCGTTAAGTTCCCAATTGCCTTTCCCGGCATCGTTTACCAACAAATTCAATTGCGGTTTTTCTAAAATTATTTCATCGATTGTAATGGCGCCTTTTTTAAACAACGAAGCCAAACTTGTAGTTGCCTGTATCATTGTAACATTTAAAAGTGTATCGTTCTCAAATCCGTTTTTGCCGACAATAATTACATTCTTTAAAGCGATCGTAGCTTTTGGGAAATTTTTAATTACGGATAAACTGAAATCGGCAAACTCAACTTTTACTTTAAATTGTTGATTGATCGTATTTTTGGAGGCTTCCATTAAACTCTGCTTAAAAAACAATGGAATTGAAAACAGCGCTCCAACAAGCAGCACAACGACAATTAAAATTATAGT
>JBNKOT010000267.1:0-4273 GCA_050294855.1 Draconibacterium sp.
AGAAATAGAAGAAAATAAAAAATAATCATCCTGAATATGGAAAATCAAAAATTCTATTACGACAACAAGATTGTAAAACTATTCACGCTGGCCATAATTATTTGGGGAGTTGTGGGTATACTTGTTGGAGTTATTGTAGCGCTTCAACTGGCCTTTCCGGTTTTTAATTTTGGACTTGAATACACCACTTTTGGCCGAATGCGGCCTTTACATACCAACGCAATAATTTTTGCTTTTGTTGGTAATGCCATTTTTGCCGGAGTTTATTATTCGATGCAAAAACTACTGAAAGCCAGAATGTTTAACGATGTGCTTAGCAAAATACATTTCTGGGGCTGGCAAAGTATAATTGTGTTGGCGGCAGTTTCTTTTGTTTTTGGAATTACAACTTCGAAAGAATATGCAGAGTTGGAATGGCCCATTGATATTTTAATCACCCTTGTTTGGGTTGTTTTTGGATGGAATATGATCGGCACAATTGTGAAGCGTCGTGTTCAGCACATTTATGCTGCCATTTGGTGGTACCTGGCAACCTTTTTGGGAGTGGCTATTTTACATGTTGTAAATTCGCTGGCACTGCCCATTTCGCTCACAAAAAGTTATTCTATTTTTGCCGGTGCACAAGATGCAGTTGTACAGTGGTGGTACGGACACAACGCCGTTGCATTTTTCCTGACAACTCCATTTTTAGGATTGATGTATTACTACCTGCCAAAAGCTGCAAACCGTCCGATTTATTCCTATAAATTATCTATCATCCATTTTTGGTCGCTGATCTTTTTGTACATGTGGTCGGGGCCTCATCATTTATTATATCAGGCACTGCCCGATTGGGTACAGGCACTCGGTGTTACGTTTTCGGTTATGTTGATTGCACCTTCGTGGGGAGGAATGATAAACGGATTACTCACTCTCCGGGGAGCCTGGGATAAAGTGCGCGATAATGCCAGTTTGAAATTTATGGTAGTTGCGGTTACCGCATACGGAATGGCAACTTTCGAAGGACCGATGATGGCCTTAAAAACCGTAAATCAGCTCACTCATTTTACCGATTGGACAATTGCACACACGCACATTGCCGGAATGGGCTGGAACGGTGGAATTACTTTTGGAATGTTGTACTGGATGGTTCCAAAATTATTCCGCACCAAATTGTTTTCCGAAAAACTGGCAAACCTGCATTTCTGGATGGCAACACTGGCCATTTTAATTTATGCAATTCCATTGTATTGGTCGGCAGTAACACAATGGTTAATGTGGCAGGAATTTACACCCGAAGGATTTTTAGCTTATCCAAATTTCCTTGAAACACTCACACAAATTCTTCCGATGTATACCATTCGGATTATTGGTGGAGTACTTTATCTGGTAGGGTTCCTGATTATGGTGTACAACCTTGTTAAAACCATGGCAGCCGGTTCGGTAGAAGATAATGAACTTTCTCAAGCACCAGCATTGGTTCTGCAGGGAGCACGAAATCCTATGACAGAAACTGTTCACCGTTGGTTGGAAAGAAAAGCAGTACGTTTTTCAATATTGGCATTTATTGCTTTGGCAATTGGTGGAGCGGTTGAAATTATTCCAATGATGTTTGTTAAATCGAATGTCCCGACCATCGAATCGGTAAAACCTTATACTCCACTTGAATTGGAAGGACGCGACATTTATATCACTGAAGGTTGTTACACCTGTCATTCGCAAATGGTTCGGCCGTTCCGTTGGGAAACCGATCGTTACGGCGAATATTCAAAAATTGGTGAATTTGTTTACGACCATCCGTATCAGTGGGGATCGCGAAGAACCGGACCCGATTTAGCGCGTGCCGGAGTAATTGGCGGACCAATGTATAAAAATGCGGCTTGGCACTACAATCATTTTATGGATCCGCAAAAGATGAATGAACAGTCGATTATGCCAAATTATGCTTGGTTTGCTAAAAAGGACATCGACCTGGAAACCACGCCGGCAAAAATCAGAGCAATGCAAACACTGGGTGTTCCATATCCCGAAGGTTACGATAAAATTGCGGTCGATGATTTGAAGAAACAGGCTAACGAAATTGTTGCCGATTTAAAAGCATCGGGAATAGAAATTGAACCAACAAAAGAAATGGTGGCAATGATCGCGTACATGCATAAACTGGGAAAAGATATTTCGAATCCTGAAACGCTGCTTCCTGAACCAGCTACAGATCGTGCGGCATCGGAAGTAAATACCGAAATAAAACTGCTCGATTCAACAGAAGATTTGCAGGCCGCAAAAGCTATTTTTGAGACAACCTGTGTGGTTTGCCACGGTGCAGATGGAAAAGGAATTGCAACATTCCCTGATCTGACCGATAAGGAATGGATAAATGGAAATTCTCCGGCTCAAATATTTCATTCAATACAAAACGGGAACATTGCAAAAGGTATGATTCCTTATAAAGATCAATATTCCGAAAAGCAAATTACGCAACTTACGAGTTACATCTTATTAACGTTGAATAAGAAATGAAACGACCATGCAGAAATGCTTCACAAAAAAACAGATATAAAATGAAGGAGTTCCATCTAATACCTTTTAATAATTTTAATTTTAATTAGATGAAAATAGTAAGTAATTTATTGGAAAATATCGATGGAATCCAAATCTATTATATAGTAGGATTACTCATTTTCTTTACGCTTTTTGTGGTAATATTTATCCGTACCATGAGAAGGCCAAACAAAGAAATGGAGGAAATAAAAAATTCAATTTTAAAAGATAACAATACGGAAGACACCGTAACATCATAACTTTAAATCGAAAGGAATGGCAACAGAAGATAAACACAAAAATATGCAAGAAGAGCATTTAATGGATCATGATTATGATGGAATTAAAGAACTTGACAATCCAGCACCTCGATGGATTATGGCGCTCTTTTATATTACAATCGGTTTTTCAATCCTTTATGGTGCATACTATTTTTGGCTCGATGTTGGGGACGATCAGGATGCAGAATACGCCAGAAAAACGCAGCTGCACGACGAACAATTTGCAATGAAAAATATGTCGGCCAACGATTTGCTTGTGTTAACCGATGCCACTTCGATTGAGGAAGGAAAGGCAGTATATAAGGCAATGAATTGTTTTGCCTGTCACGGAATGAATGGTGAAGGAAATGCAATTGGACCGAATTTAACCGATAAATTCTGGATCCACGGTTGCGATTTTAATAGTGTTTTTACCATCATAAAAAATGGTGTGCCGGCAAAAGGAATGACAGCTTTTAAAGGGCAAATCAGCGATAAGAAAATTCAACAGGTTGCGAGCTATATCTTAACGCTGAAAGGTACAAATCCTCCAAACGCCAAAGCAGCGCAAGGAGAGGAATGTGAATAACAGGATTTAATATTTATATCGGAAAGGGAATTCATTTTCCCTTTTTTTATAATAGTTTTATCACATGGCAGAACAAGACATTTCATTCAGAGACCGCCCGATTAATTTAAACGAAAGGGGGGGGAGAAAGTGGGTTTATGCTAAAAAGCCGGGAGGAAAATGGTATACACGCCGAACTATTTTTAGTTGGTTTCTGCTTTTGTTTTTAATTGCCGCTCCGTTTATTCGTGTTAACGGACAACCATTTATTTTACTCGATATTGCCAGTAGGAAGTTTATCATTTTTGGTGCTATTTTTTGGGCGCAAGACACTTTCATTCTGGCGCTTTTAATGCTGTCGTTTGTACTTTTTGTTATCCTTTTTACCGTTACATTTGGCCGTTTGTGGTGTGGTTGGGCCTGTCCGCAAACCATTTTTTTGGAGATGGTTTTCAGAAAAATTGAATACCTGATTGAAGGCGATTATAAAAAAAGGTACAAACTCGATAACGGTCCGTGGACACTCGAAAAAGTATTCAAAAAAACCATCAAACATTTCATTTTTATTTTGATTTCGCTGGCAATGACCAACATTTTTTTAATGTGGTTTATCGGCAGCGAAAAATGGCTTGAACTCCTTTCGCAACCGGTATCAAATTATTTATCCGGATTTATTGTGGTACTTCTGGTTTCCGGGTTTTTCTATTTTGTATATTCATATTTCAGAGAGCAAATTTGCACCATGGTTTGTCCGTACGGGAGAATGCAAGGCGTTTTACTCGACTCAAAATCGATAATGGTGAGCTACGATTATAAACGGGGCGAACCTCGCGGAGCCAAAAATACCGGCGACTGTATCGATTGTCATCAGTGTGTTTCGGTTTGCCCTACCGGAATAGATATCAGAAACGGAACGCAACTCGAATGC
>JBNKOT010000268.1:0-3007 GCA_050294855.1 Draconibacterium sp.
GAAGGAAAAAATCGCTGCGTTAAAAAATACTCCTTCAGAAAAAATATTTTTGGGAAACGGCAGCGACGAACCCATCGATTTGTTGATTCGTGCATTTTGTGAACCGGGCACTGACAACATCGTTACCATCAATCCAACCTATGGAATGTACCAGGTTGCAGCCGATATTTCCGGTGTCGAAATACGAAAAGTATCGCTCACGGCTGAATACGAATTAGATACAAAAGCAGTACTAAATGCTGCCGATAAGAATACAAAACTAATTTTTCTTTGTTCGCCCAATAATCCAACCGGAAACAGTTTGGACCAAAAAGAGATGATTGCTTTAATCGAGAAATTTCAAGGATTGGTAATAGTTGATGAAGCGTACATTGATTTTGCACCCGGAAAATCGTTTCTTCCTGAAATTGAAAAATACCCGAACTTGATCATCTTACAAACTTTCTCAAAAGCCTGGGGGATGGCAGGAATCCGTTTGGGAATGGCTTTCGCATCAGTTGAAATTATTGGTATTCTGAACAAAATAAAATACCCTTACAATCTAAATATTTTAACGCAACACAAAGCTCTGGAATTATTGGAACAAAAAGATAAGGTTGACAACTGGATCGAATTATTGATTGCTGAACGAGAGAAAATGACCCAATTATTAAAAGAACTTCCTTTTGTTCAAAAAATTTATACATCGGATGCGAATTTCCTGTTGGTTAAAATGTTCGATGCAAAAGGAATTTACAATTATTTGGTTGAAGAAGGAATAATTGTCCGCGACCGTTCGAAGGTACATTTGTGCGAAGAAAGTTTGCGCATTACAATCGGTTCGCCCGAAGAAAATGAAACCTTGCTAAAGACCTTAAAAGAATTACTTTAAAGAAAAATTATTAAACATTCATGACCAAATTATTTCGATGCAATAAGAATTTCAAATTCTTATCTTGTGTCTTGAATCTTGAATCTAATTTTATGCTATGAAAAAAGCACTATTTATCGACCGCGACGGAACACTAATTTATGAGCCGGAAGACGAGCAAATCGATTCGCTTGAAAAACTGGTTTACTTTCCAAAGGTATTTCGAAACATGTATTTCATTCAGAACAACCTCGATTATGAATTAGTGATGGTCACCAATCAGGATGGTTTGGGAACCGATTCTTTTCCGGAAGATACCTTTTGGCCAACGCACAACAAAATAATCGAAGCTTTTAAAAACGAAGAGGTGGAATTTGATGATGTTGTAATCGATAAAACTTTTCCGGAAGAAAATGCACCAACACGAAAACCACAAACCGGACTGCTAACCAAATACTTGGAAGGCAATTACGACCTGAAAAACAGCTTTGTTATTGGCGATCGTTTAACCGATATCGAATTGGCAAAAAATTTGGGTGCCAAAGGAATTCTGATCAACAGCGGTGATTTGGTCGAAGAAATGGAAAAACAAAAATTGAGTGAACATTGTGTTTTGGTTTCCGACAATTGGGATGATATTTATGCCTGCGTGGCATCGCCCGAAAGAACAGCCGAAATTAAAAGAAGCACTAAAGAAACCGATATTTTAATTCACTTAAATCTCAATGGTTCGGGGGTTTGCAACATTTCAACCGGATTAAACTTTTTCGATCACATGTTAAATCAGATTGGCCGGCATGCCGGAGTTGATTTAACAATTCGGGTAAAAGGAGATCTGGAAGTCGATCAGCACCACACCATCGAAGATACAGCGCTTGCGCTGGGCGAAGCATTTAAAAAAGCGGTTGGCAATAAACTGGGAATGGAACGTTACGGATTTTGTTTGCCCATGGACGATTGTCTGGCAATGGCAGCCATCGATTTTGGTGGACGCCCGTGGTTGGTTTGGGAGGCCGATTTTAAACGCGAAATGGTTGGTGATATGCCCACCGAAATGTTTATGCACTTTTTTAAATCGTTTTCCGATGCCTCGTTAAGCAACCTCAACATTAAAGCTGAAGGTACCAACGAACACCATAAAATTGAAGCGATTTTTAAAGCGCTGGCAAAGGCCATAAAAATGGCCGTTAAACGCGATGTTTTTAATTTTGAATTGCCATCAACAAAAGGAAAGTTATGAAAGCCCTCGCGACCTCCCCAAAGTGGAGGAAAAAGAAAGAAAGAAAGAAAGAAAGAAAGAAAGAACTAAAACCGCAGCCTTCCGGCCAAAATCCCCCTTGGTGGATTTAGGGGGCTTTAAATAATATGGAAACGATAAAACCTTTACGCGAAAAGAAAAACACTGCAATCTTGTTAATCCACTGTCCGGATAAACAAGGGATTCTTGCCACCGTAACCGAATTTTTAAATAAAAATAAGGGAAACATTATTTACCTCGATCAACATGTCGACCGGCAGGAAAAAATATTTTATATGCGGGTGGAATGGGAATTGGAAAATTTTGTCATCCCTGCAGATAAAATTGGTGAATATTTTGATACCTTAATTGCCTCCTCGCATCAAATGACCTGGAAAATTTATTTTTCGAATGAAAAACCGCGAATGGCACTTTTTGTTTCGAAAATGCCACACTGTTTGTTCGATATTCTGGCGCGTAATACCGCCGGCGAATGGGATGTTGAAATCCCTGTTATTATCAGTAATCACGAGAAATTAAGACCCGTTGCGGAACGTTTTGGCATCGAATTCCAATTATTCGAAATCAGCAAAGAAAATAAAGCAGAACAGGAAAAAGCCGAATTAGAATTGCTGAAAAAATACAACGTTGAATTTGTTGTGCTGGCGCGATATATGCAGATTCTTTCGGCAGATTTTGTAAAGAAATTCCCGAACAAGGTAATTAATATTCATCATTCGTTTTTACCTGCTTTTGCCGGTGCAAAACCTTATCATGCAGCGCACGAACGCGGTGTAAAAATTATTGGAGCCACCAGTCATTATGTGACCAGTGATTTAGATGCCGGGCCAATTATCGAACAAGATGTAACACGTTGCAGCCATGTCGATACCGTTCAGAATTTAGTTCGCAAAGGGCGC
>JBNKOT010000269.1:0-4248 GCA_050294855.1 Draconibacterium sp.
GTAAAACCGCTCATGACACTCCCGACAACTCTCCGATCCTGCAAATTCGTTTTCGGTAAGCACCTTTTGTTGCTGGTGTTTACACGAAATTGAAGAAAAAAGCATTCCTAGGCTTATTAAAACAAACAGGATATTTCTCATAATAATGCACGTTGTTCGTTGCACAAAGATTGCAATAATTTGTGTAATAAATAATCTAAATTGCTCATTGAAAATACGTATCTATTCCAACAAATAAATTTCTGATCGTCAAATATATCATCAGGAAAGAGTATTTTTGAATAGATTAAAAAACTATAAAATGAAAATCGGAATTCTTCGTGAAGGAAAAACGCCACCAGATAAAAGAGTTGCTTTAACACCACAACAATGTGTCGAGGTAGAAAACAAATTCCCGCATGTTAAAGTAATTGTTCAACCCAGTGCAGTTCGAAGTTTTAAAGATTCGGAATATTCCGATCTGGGAATTTCAGTGAAGGAAAACCTAAACGACTGTGCCATTTTATTGGGCGTAAAAGAAGTTAAAATTGAGGATTTTATTCCTGGAAAAATCTACTTGTTTTTCTCGCATACCATAAAAAAACAACCTTACAACCGGCAACTCCTGCAAACGGTTTTAGCAAAAAACATTCAGTTGGTAGATTACGAAGTACTTACGAATAAAGAAGGATTCAGAATAATTGGTTTTGGACGATTTGCAGGACTTGTTGGGGCGTACAACGGTTTCAGGGCATTTGGATTGCGGGAAAAATTATTTGTTTTAAAACCCGCGCATCAGTGCGAAGATCTGGTTGAAATGTATGCTGAATTGAATACCATAAAACTCCCACCCCTGAAAATTGCAATTACCGGCGATGGCCGTGTTGCAGGCGGCGTGCTCGAAGTTTTACACCATTTAAAAATAAAGCGTGTTTCGGCAAAAGATTATTTGACCACAAAAACTGACAATACAATTTACACCCAACTTTTGCCCGGCGATTATACCAAACGAAAAGATGGCAGTGCTTTCGAATTGATGCATTTTTTTAATCACCCGGCGATGTACGAAAATGCATTTCAACCCTATACCAAAACTACCGATTTGTTGATTGCTTCGGCCTACTGGGATCCACAAGCACCGGTTCTTTTTACTGCCGACGATATGAAAAACAAAGACTTTACTATTTCGGTAATTTCGGATATTACCTGCGATATCGAAGGTTCAATTCCATCAACAAAAAAGGCTTCCACCATCGACGATCCGTTTTATGACTATAATCCTGAAAGTGGAGAAATGGAAAAAGCGTTTTCAAATAAAAACAACATTTCGGTCCAGGCAGTTGATAATTTACCCTGCGAATTGCCCAAAGATGCCTCGCTCGATTTTGGCCGAAATTTAATCGACAAAGTTTTTGCTGGTTTGTTTGGAGATGATATCGACGGAATTATTGCGCGGGCTTCAATTACAAAAGACGGAAAATTAACCGACAAATTTTCTTATTTACAGGATTTTGCTGATGGGAAATAAACTATTCTTTGCTGTTGGTTTTAAGCAACGGATTTAGAAAAAAAACGCTGCCCATCCGAAGACAGGCAGCGCAGAATTATAACTTTCCCTTGACTTATTTTGAATCTCTTCAAAACTTAAAAATGATTTTATTTTATGAGCTCAACACTTCGTTTCACAAATTTGTCGAGGTCGGCTCCTTTTAACATTCCATTGGCAAGTAGAGCTAAATCAACCATTTGTTTGGCCAGTTTATTCTTTTTACCAAAATCGCTGAGTTTTTCGCGTTTTGCTTCTTCCAAAGTAGATACTTCCTTGTTCAGATCTTCTAGTTTTTCTTTGTCGGCTTGTGCAACTTCTTCTTCTTTTTTGCCTTCTTTCGCCTTTTCTAAAACTAATATTTCTTCTTTTTTAAGTGTCAATTTAGCAGCAAAATCTTCCAGACTTTTGCCCAGCTTTTTATCTTTTGCCTCAAACACTTTTTTCACAAGCGGGTGCGCCTGATTAACAACAAGGTTCAGACTTTCGGGCATATCGCCGTACATACTCATTCCTCCCTGGGCAGCACTCATGTCTTTCATGCGTCGCATAAATTCGCTGCGGGTAATTACCATTGGCGAACCACTTTCTCCTAAATCCTGGAAATCAACGATAAAACTAAAATCTTTGTTGTTTGGACAAACCGCCTGGAAAACCGGAGAAAGATCTTGTTTTTGCTCAAAAGTTAACTCCTCTTTTTCCGCATCATCTTTTTTAATCAGGTTTTCAACCACGTCGGAATCTACGCGCACAAAACGTTTGTCGTTGTACTGTTGCTCGAGTTTATTAATTAAGTGTGGCGCTAAAACATCATCCAAAACCAAAACATCGTAACCTTTATCTTTTGCTGCTTCAACAAAAGTATATTGTTCTTCAATGTTGGTAGTATACAAATAAATAGTGTTTTTGTCTTTGTCGGTCTGATTTTCTTTTACCAGTTTTTCATATTCTTCCCAAAGGAAATATTTGCTGTCGGTATTTTTTAGCATGAAAAATTTCATGGCACGGTCGTAAAATTTGTCCTCCGACAACATTCCGTATTCAATAAAAATTTTCAGGTCGTCCCATTTACTTTCGAAATCTTCGCGATTATCTTTAAAAATCTGATGCAAACGATCGGCCACTTTTTTGTTAATGTGACTGCTAATCTTTTTTACATTCGAATCGCTCTGTAAATACGAACGAGAAACGTTTAACGGAATATCGGGAGAATCGATTACACCGTGCAACAATGTCAAAAATTCAGGAACAATTCCTTCAACCGAATCGGTTACAAAAACCTGGTTGCTGTACAATTGAATTTTGTTTTTCTGAACTTCGAAGTTATTTTTAATTTTTGGGAAATAAAGAATCCCGGTCAGATTAAACGGGTAATCCACATTTAAATGAATATTAAAAAGCGGATCCTCTCCCATCGGATATAATTTCCGATAGAATTCTTTATAATCTTTGTCTTTTAAGTCGGCCGGAGTTTTTGTCCATGCAGGAGCAATATCGTTAATCTGATTATCTTCCTCGGTTTCAACTTCCGCACCGTCTTTCCACTCTTTTTTCTTTCCGTAAATTACCGGAATTGGTAAGAATTTACAGTATTTATTCAGAATTTCAGAAATTTTAGAATCCTCCAAAAATGCTTTTTCTTCGTCGATGACGTGCATTACAATGTCGGTTCCAACTTCTTCTTTTTCAATTTCGTCGAGGGTAAATTCAGGATCGCCTTTACAACTCCATTTTACCGCTTTAGCACCTTCTTTGTGCGATTTTGTAATAATGTCAACTTTATCGGAAACCATAAACGAACTGTAAAATCCAAGTCCAAAATGGCCGATAATAGCATTTGCATCGTCTTTGTATTTATCCAAAAAATCGTTGGCTCCCGAAAAAGCAATCTGGTTGATGTACTTTTCAATTTCTTCACCTGTCATTCCAATACCGTTGTCAGAAATGGTAATGGTTTTTGCCTTTTTGTCGAGGCTAACTCTTACCTTCAAATCGGTAACGTCGCCCGAATATTCTCCTTTTGAAGCTAATGTTTTTAGTTTCTGCGTGGCATCAACCGCATTCGAAACAATTTCCCGTAAAAAAATATCGTGATCAGAGTACAGAAACTTTTTAATGATCGGGAATAAATTTTCGCTGGTTACACCAATTTTTCCTTTTTGCATATTCTATATTTTTTGAATTTAATTTTTTGTTTTACGCGTGGCTATTTTCAAACAACATGCCATTCCGTTTTTATGACGAATTGTCATTTAAAAAAAATCATTTAATGATAAAAGTGTCCGAAAACTGATTTTTCCTCTGTTTTTTATTCAATCAAGTGCTTTATTTTGTGCGTTATATTAATTTAGCCATTATGAGCAATCTTGAAAAATATTTTAGCAAATTTAGAAACAACATCGTCGGAATTGAACAAGAGTTTGAATCGCCCTATGGAAAAAAAAGAATTGTTTATGGAGATTGGATTGCAAGCGGCAGATTATACCAGCCCATCGAAGATAAAATAAGTCGATCGATTGGACCCTATATCGGGAACACACACACCGAAACAAGTGAAACCGGTATTCGTATGACACATGCGTACCACCGATCGCACGAGCTGATAAAAAAACATGTAAACGCCGGTTCAAAAGATGTAATTATTACTGCTGGTTCGGGAATGACTGCGGTCATCAATAAATTCCAGCGGATTCTGGGTTTAAAATATTGCGGAAAGGTTTACG
>JBNKOT010000270.1:0-5430 GCA_050294855.1 Draconibacterium sp.
AAGGTACCGATATCAGCTCCCATTCTTGCGAAGGATGCGGTAACGCCACTTTCATAATAAACTTTAGCCATATCAGGTTTTCCGATTCTTAAATAAGCTTCGGCAAGTAATAATTCCGACTCGGCAAAAGTCATCCAGTACACTGGCATTGTAGGAGTTATAACTGGTTTTGAAATAATGTTCGGCGCTTCGAATTCTGTCGATGGCACATTGTAAGATCCAGGCACCAGTCCAAGATATCCTCCGTCTACTTCCACAAAAAGTTGTTGTAATCTTGTGTCCGCATTTGCTTCTAAAAATGAGGTGAAAGTTGCACAAGCCCGAATGTTGTTGGCTGTATTCAATTGCCGTTGATCCGATTCGTACAATGGATTCGACTTACTATCTGCGTCTTCAAAATTAACAACGTCAGCATCTTTGTCAAGCAGCGAAATTGTTCCGGCTTCAAAATCGGCAAGCAGTTGTGTTATCTCGCTTGTCGCAAAGGAACTATTCGCATCGAATTGTCGTAACAGAATACGCAGTCGCAAAGAATGAGCCATTGCTTTCCAGTCTTCCAAATTACCGTTGAAAAGAATATCATTCATTTCGTAAAGTTCAGGAACATATGCAGAGAAATCTTTATCCAGAGCATCTATCAGTAAATCGTAAATATCGGCATAAACCGTTTCTCCGTTGTCGATAATCGGGTTGATTTTTTCGGCACCTAAAAAGGCTTCGGAATACGGAACATTTCCGTACATGTCGACCAAGTACTGAAATCCAAATGCTTTCGATACTGCGCCCATTAAGTAAGCACCCCAGTTTTCGTTTGCTTCCACTTTTTTAAGAAAGATTTCGTTATCTCCCAAAGCATCTACATACATGGCCCGATACGAGCGTTCAATTACATTAGTATTACTACTTAATGCATACGTTTCGTAGATTTTATATTGCGAAGATGTGTTGTTTTGAGCCCAGTGCTGCGACCAGAACGATCCGATTAATCCCCAGTCGGCAGCGTAAACATTGGTAATTGAAACCAAGGAAGACGTGAGCGACAGTTCATCTGAAACTTCGGTCGGATAGTTTGGATTTTCATTGATGTCAAGAAAATTATCGCACGACGATAACATCAAAACAAAAAAACTTAATATAATAGTTACTTTTTTCATGCTACAGAATTTTAAAATGTTAAGTCTAATTTTAATCCATAAGTTCTTACGCCGGGAGCGCCATTAAATTCACCAAATAGTCCTTCAATGTCGTTATCCCAGGTTGTTGTTTCAGGGTCGACAAAACTATTTTTTGCCGGAGTCCATAAGAATAAATTTCTTCCGAATACAGAAACGTTTGCAGAAGAGAGGAAAGTGCGTTGAAGCAAAGCGTTGCTAAACCGATAAGAAAAGGAAACCTCCCTTAGTTTGACAAAAGTTCGCGGAATTAACCTTGTTCTTTCGTTGGGTTTGTTGGTATTCGAAGAATAGTATTCGTGCCAGTTGTCGACAACCGGAGTAGTGTTTTCGAGATAATCGATTACATTTCCTTCGGCATCTTTTACTTCCGTAACTGTGTTTGGTATGATGTACGGACGCCGGTCGTTTATTGTCGATTGTTCGTTATTACCCGACCAATAAGTTGCATTGGCAGTGTTCGAATACATTAAACCTCCCTGTTGATAATCGATGAGAAAAGAAAACTGAAATCCTTTATATTTCAGGTTGTTGGTAAACGACATGTTAAAATCCTGCACCGATGAACCAACCAGAATTTTATCGCCTTCAACCGGTAAACCGTTGTCGCCAACTATTATTTCTCCTGATGGTGAGTATTTGTAATCCGGAATTCGATACATTCCCAATTGTTCTCCGGGAATGGCAACAAATTCAGTTTCGTAAGCATTATTAATTATGTATTCCGAAACGCCCAGTTCTTCTGATAATTCATCCAGAATCATGTCTGACTTGTTGAATAAATAAATAAAATCCCAGCTGAAATTATTCGTTTTAACCGGAGTGGCGTTAAACATCAACTCAATTCCATCGTTTGTAATCTGGCCAAGATTCGAAGTAATTTCCCGATATCCCGATGAGGCTGCAATAGTGGCCAGCATGATTAAGTCGGTTGTTGTTTTTTTATAATAAGCAAAGTCTATTCCCAATCTGTTCGATAAGAATCGTAAGTCGGTGCCAATTTCAAACTCCTTCGATATTTCGGGTTTAAGATTTGGATTCCCCAAACGACGATATTTTTCGTAGGCCGGAATTCCGCCAACAGGATAGTTTGTTGAACCAAATCCACCGGCGCGTGCAATCGTAGGTCTGAAAATTTCCGATGTCATAAACGGCGCAGCATCGTTTCCGGCCAAGGCATAACTAACACGTAGTTTTCCGTATGAAAGCGTTTTGTTTTCCTGCAATAAATCGGTAAAAATAAATCCCAGCGTTGCTCCCGGATAGAAAAATGAATTATTATCGATTGGCAGCGTTGAAGACCAGTCGTTACGTGCCTGAAGATTGACAAACAAATAATCATTAAATTCAAGTCCTAACTGACCAAAAACACCAACCAGTCTTCGCATGTATTCGCTGGTGTAAACTTCGGCCGAACCACTAATGTTACCCACATTGTAATAATCCGGAACGACCAATCCTTTTGAAACAATATTTACACGCTTAAAAGAACGTTGGTTGATGTTGTTTCCTAAAAGTAAATTGTATTTCAAATTTCCACCAAACAAATTTATTTCGTTGTTGTAATTCAATACCAAATCAGTGTTCAACTGTGTTTGATATCTTGCTTCTTCTTTTACTCCACCCGCCACATCGTTTATGGTTCCTGAGTTGTTCGATCCCGGTGTAACTTTGGCAATAGCACCATGAACTTTCGAAAACTGCGAATACGTATCAATTCCACCCGTAAATGAAATATCCAATCCTTCTAAAATATTCTGAGAAATATTAAGATTTGCCATTACCCGGTTCTGATTTGCTTTTGCTCCTGTTTCGTTCAAAGTGAAATATGGATTTTGCGCATAACCGTTGTAGTAATTATCGAGGTTGTTGAAGATGTAATTATAATCGCGGTAATCGGGTAAATAGTGGTTAACCGGCTGGTATAAAATATCGGAATAAATTACTGCTCCGGTACCTGCATCGTCTCCCTGTCCGGTCGGAACTGTTTTTTGAACCCGACTGATGTAGGTCATTCCAAAATTTATTTTTGTTTTTTCAGTTCCACCATTACCTTTAAAAGTTAAAGTGTTTCTGTCTAAAATATCAACATCTCCCGGAAGTACACCATCGTTTTGGGAACTGGTGGCCGATGCATACCAGCCCATAAAATTATTTCCTCCCGATAATGCAATAGTATTATTTAACGAATAACCATATTCGTACACATCTCGAATTCCATTCTTTTTGTAGGAGAATGGAGAGATTTGTTGCGAGTTGTTGACAATGTAACCAGTTAAACGATCTTTTCCATCCATAACCGGACCCCAGCTACCATTTTCTTTCGAATCGTATGTTCCACTCCAGCCCTGACCAAATTTCTGTTGAAAATAGGGGAGTCGACCAACTTCGGTAAAAGCCGATGAACTCGAGAAGCTAACCAACAAATCGTTGTTTTTTGCTCCTTTTTTTGTGGTAATCATTATTACTCCGTTGGCGGCCCTCGATCCGTATAAATTCGATGCTGCAGCTCCTTTCAATACCGAAATTGTTTCGATATCGGCCGGATTAATATCGGCAGCTGAATTTCCAAAATCGACTTTTGCATTAACGTTCATCGAATTTTCGGTGGCATTTCCACTCGCAAAAGAGTTGTTAATCGGAACACCATCTACCACATAAAGCGGTTGGTTGCTTCCGGTAATCGATGAAAGTCCGCGAACGATTACACGGGTTGCAGCGCCGGGAGCCCCGGAACCTGCCGAAATGGAAACTCCCGCAACTTTACCTTGTAAAGCTTTGGTTGCATCGTCGTTGCCAACGTTTCCAAAATCCTCTCCGCTAAATTCGCTTACGGCATAACCTAGTGCCTTTTTTTCTCTTCTAATTCCCATGGCAGTTACTACCACTTCGCCAACACCAATTGTTTCGGTTTCGAGCGAAATGTTGTAATTACTTTCGTTTGTAATCGGCACTTCTATGGTTTTCATTCCAATAAACGAAACCAGCAGAATGTCGTTTTTATCGACAGTTAAAGAGAAAGCCCCATCTACATTGGTAATGGTTCCCTGGATGGTCCCTTTTACAGTAACCGTAACTCCCGGAAGAGGCAGTCCATCTGAAGCAGCAATTACTGTTCCGGTAATTTGCTTTGTTTGGGCATACATAATTGTACTTCCTAAAAACAAAGCTAATCCTATTAATAGTAGTTTTTTCATAGATAAAAATTTATGTTAACAATAAAACTTCATTCATTTTTTTTTGACATAAAAAAACTCCCGCCGGGGAAACGGGAGTTCGATATCTGCCAGCCGGTCAGATATTTTGCACTTTTTACACGTTTGTATTGCTGTTTAACTATTTCTATGTAAAATTTGGTGCAGAATTCGTTTTATAGTTTTCCCCGAAATTCCCTGCTTTTTTATTCCTTTTAACCACAATAATTCAATGCGAAAACTCCTGTATTTTTTGAATTTTATGGCTTTTTGGTCAAAAATAGGGATTGGAATTGTTAAGAATAAATAATATCAACGAATGACATTTTCGGATAAGTAAACGTCTTTAAATTCGACACATGAGGTTTGCTCTTGCTTTGGGTGTTGTTGACAGACAAAAAGAGGTTGTTTGCAGATCGATGCTCCGCAAAAAAAATAGAAATGCAGGAAAAAATCCCTCCGGATTAAAACTTATGCGGCAATGTTGGCAAAACTTTCTGTCAAAATATCGGAGTACTTTTCATTAAAGTTCTCGAAACACCATTTGTAAAAATTCTGAAGTTCGTCCTTTTCTATCCAACCGATACATTTATCCAGTTCTTTTCTGAATAGTTCTTTACTAAAACTTACTTTCGGTAGAATAATTTTTGCGTATTCGATCATAGGTCTGTGTTTTAGGTATTAATAACCGGGTTGTGTTTTTGTGTTAAAGCTTTAGATATAAATTCTTTAACATAGCGTATCTTTTTGGATTACATCATATATACCAAAATATTAATGATCATATATTCAATTAGTTATAAAAACAGAATACGATTAAATTGCCCCGAAATGGGACAGATTTCCCATCGCTTGGGATTTTGTTCACGATAGAAGTGTGTCGGTAAATGTAGAAAAGCAGACGTTTGAATGATAAAATTTTAAATATTAACCTGAGTTCGATTAAAATTAGCGAGCTCAAATTTCAGTAAATGATTGATTTACAATATAAATTTTTGAGACATAGCGAGCTATGGTGATAAAATTTAGAGCCGTAAATCGATTATTTAATGAAAAGCTATGAA
>JBNKOT010000271.1:0-7303 GCA_050294855.1 Draconibacterium sp.
TTTGCATCTTCTTTTACATCCTGAATATCGTCGAGCAATTGCAAATAAACTCCGTAACCAAAAAGTGCCTGTTCTTGCTCATCTGTCATTTTCCCGGCAACCAAATATCCGTCGGCCACCACCGAAGCTCCTCCTTTTTCGAAACAAATATTTTTTATGCGTTCATCCGAAATCCCATTTTGCCGGATCAGTTTTAAACTATTGGTTTGCCCCTGCTGAATGGCATACAAACTTTCGTACACTTTTGAATACTTCGCTCTCGGAAATTCAGTTTCAAAATAACTCACCAATTTAAATAATTGCGATTCTGCAAATCCTTTGGGTTTTACATCTTTACCATGTAAACGTTGGTTAAATCGCTCGCTGAATTCCTGTTTTTCTTTGTCGGAGATGGTTGGATCGTCCAATAAATTATCGCTATACGGATAAATCATACTATACGCAAAAACCGACGGAGTTATTTTTACCGGCAAATTCATCATCAGCTGAACTCCGTTCATAATCCAAACATTTCGTAAACCCTGATAAATATCTTCGGGTTTTAGTTCAGGACCAAAAGCGCGCGCTTTGTTAAAAAAGTCTTTCGAAACTTCCTTAAAATCTTCCGATAGAATAATATCCAGATGATTATTATCGAAATCGAAAACCGTTTCCAAAAAACCTTTAAACATCGGGAAAAAAGATCGTCCCGGATTGTTCCGAAATTGTTTTACACCTTTTCGCGACTGCAACTCTTTTAGCTTTTTCTGAAAAATTTCGTAATTGGCTTCCCTTATTATTTTCTCCGAATCAGAAAATTCTTTACGAAATGCAGGCATTTTTGTGGAGCTGCTATTCCAGATCTCAAGACAATGGTTGATGTAAGTTTGTACAGGAAGCATATAATTGTTTTTATGCTAAGATAAATGAATCCTGTTGATTTGATGTATTTTTTAGACGAGCAATCGTATTTTGTGGGTTAGCGCGACGTTTGTCGGGAGGAAAAGAAATGTCATTTCGAAAGTCTATAAAAAAAACTGCGCTTTCGAAATGACAAGTATTTTTTATGCAATATTGGTATAAACGGCCTGAACGTCTTCGTCCTCTTCCATTTTATCCAGCATTTTTTCGATTTCCTCCAGTTGCTCTTCAGTAAATTCGACCGGAGTAGTTGGAATTCTTTTTAATTCGGCGTTACCGACATTAATCTCGAGTTTTTCGAGTGCTGCGGCCATCTCGCCAAAACTGGTATAATCGGCGTAAGCGTAATAAGTTCCTTCGTTTTCTTCGATCTCCTCCAAACCGGCATCGATCAATTCCAATTCCAGGTCTTCCATTTCCATTCCTTCGGGCATTTCGAATTCAAAAACCGCCTTGCGCGAGAACATAAACTCCAGCGATCCGTTTGGAACAAAACCGCCGTTTGCTTTATTAAAATAGCTTTTTACATTCGAAACCGTGCGTGTAGTATTGTCGGTTGCACATTCAACAAAAACCAAAACTCCGTGTGGCCCTTTTCCTTCGTAGTTAACTTCGGTAAAATTCACCGCGTCTTTCCCCGATGCTCTTTTTATTGCTGCATCGATATTTGCTTTGGGCATATTTTGTGCCTTCGCATTTAAAATTGCAGTCCGCAATGTAGGATTCATATCAGCATCAGGACCTCCTTCTTTTGCTGCTATTGTGATCTTTTTTCCAAGCTTTGGAAAAATTTTTGACATTTTGGCCCAACGTTTCTCTTTCGCTGCCCGGCGATATTCAAATGCTCTTCCCATGAATCAATTTTTTAAAATAATGTGCGAAAATATAAACAGAATTGACAATATGCAAACTTTCTTCCTTCATTCCATTCGAACGAATGAATCTATTTCATATATAAATATTGTTATTCTGAAATTTATATATTAAGCGTTCTGGATTATGAATTTATAATTCGAATTGAACAACAATTTATTCCATCTTTTTAGGTTTACAAACATTTTCTTTCTTTTTAACTCCTGCCCCACATTTTTTACATTCGTAGACCGCATTTTCCTTGTCTACAAAATCTTTCTTTTTACACGCCTTCTTCCCCATTCTTAAAATTGCTGTTCACGATGTTCTAAAACAACGTTAACAGGAAAATTGTTTTGCAAATGTTCTGCAATCTTTTCGGCAGAATAAACCGAACGATGCTGCCCCCCGGTGCAACCAAAACTTACAGAAAGATTTGTAAAATCGCGTTCGAGGTAATTTCTCACCGATTGATCGACCAATACTTTTACTGCGTTTAAAAATAAACCGATCTCCGACTTTTGTTCTAAAAATTCCTGCACCGCCAAATCTCGCCCTGTTAATTCTTTGTATTCTTTGTAACGTCCCGGATTATTAATTGCCCGGCAGTCGAAAACATGTCCGCCACCATTTCCCGACGGGTCAGACGGCAAGCCGTTTTTATAAGAAAAGCTGGTAACACGAACTGTTAAATTCGATTTTTCCTGACCAATTTCTTTTAATACTTCGGAATGTGTCAGCTGATTTAAAACGTTAAAAAGCTCGGGTAATTTTACCGGAAGATTGATGTCATTTAAAAGCAACTCCAGGTTTCTTAATGCAAAAGGAATACTTTTCAGGAAATGTTCTTTTTTCTCGTAAAAACCCCGAAAACCGTAGGCACCCATTGCTTGCATAATCCGGATCAAAACAAATCCTTTGAAATAAGCCGAGAATTGTTCTTCATCCACTTTCATGTATTTTTTCAGTTCGCTCATGTAAAACTGAAAAAGCTGTTTTCTGATCGTGTCTGGTATATCGGCTTTTCCATCGTATAGTAGCGAAGCCAAATCGTATTGCAAGGCTCCGCGGCGACCGCCCTGATAATCGATAAAAAATACTTTGTCGTTTTTCAGCATCACATTTCTCGACTGAAAATCGCGGTACATAAAAAAGCCCGAATTTGCACTCAACAAATAATTGCTGAATTGCTGAAAATCATCTTCCAGATTTTGCTCGTCGAATTGAATTTTTGCCAGTTTTAAAAAGTAATATTTAAAATAGTTTAAATCCCACATCATCGATTGTTTGTCGAAAGCAGCTCGCGGATAACAAACCGAAAAGTCGAGCTCTTTACCGGCAATGATCTGAATTTTAGGCAACTCTGTTAAAACTTTTTTATACTGAGAAACGATGTTTTCGGAAAATCCTTCTTTCTCGCGGGTCTTTCCCAAAAACTCAAAAAGAGTAGTATTTCCTAAATCTTGTTGCAAGTATTTTTTTAAATCGGAACTAACGGCATAAATTTCCGGTACGGGCAATCCGCTGTTTTTAAAATGGTTGGTAAACGAAAGAAAAGCAGTGTTTTCTTTTACATCGCTATTTACTGCGCCAATGACCGAACGATTACTGTTTTGCAGACGACAATATTCGCGGTACGAACCAGAAGGCGGCAACATTTCAAAGGTCTCAACCTTTTCATTAAACTGATTTTCAAAAAGTTGTAATATTTCGTTTTTTTCTGAAGTATTCAAAAGTATGTATATTAAAGTTATTATTTAAGCAATTTATATCTGCAATTCTCAAATCCACTCTCCCTCTTTTTCCACTCTATTTTAGAGAGAGAGAGAGACGATTCCGAGTTTTCGGAATCAGGGTGAGTACCCACCATTCGAAGTACATTTTTAAAAACTCATTTTAATAGTTATTAGAAATGAAAAGAAAACGTACTTTTATATTCATATAAAACCATTATGAATAAAACCAAAATCAAAAGTATTTATTTTTTAAGACTACTGCGAAATTTATTTGTGTTGATTGGGATTTTCTTTACAATTTGTATTTTGCTGGCGTTAACAGCGCAACCGTTTTGGGGATATCATTGGTTGGGAACCAGCAAATCGGAATTAAACCAGGAGCCCAATTCAATTATTTTACTGGGCGGTGGCGGAATGCCAAGCGAATCGGCGCTCATGCGTAGTTGGTATGTCGAAAAAGCAGCCCGGTCGTTTCCAAAAGCAAATGTAATAATTGCCATGCCCGGCGATTTGGAAGATAGTTTGAGTACTCCGCAACTGATGAAAAAAGAGCTGCAAATCCGCGGGATTCAACCCGAACGAATTCGTTTTGAAGAAGAAGGAACCAATACCCGCGCACAGGCATTAAATTGCCAGCGACTGGTAAAAATGCAATCTCCGATTTTGTTGGTTACTTCGCCCGAACACATGCGGCGTGCGGTCCTTTGTTTTCAGAAAGCGGGTTTCGAAAAAGTTAATGCTCTGCCTGCGTTCGAAAATGCCGTGGAAGCAGATTTGTCGTTTGACGATGATGAACTCGGTGGAAAAAAAACAATTGTCCCCGATGTTGGAAAAAGCATCAACATGCGTTATCAATTGTGGAACCACCTAAAATATGAAATTCTGATTGCCCGTGAAATGGTGGCGCTCACTTATTATAAAATACGAGGCTGGATCTGAAATCCTATTGAGTTTTTAATACAAGGTTTTACAATATTTTTTCACCCAACTTTCACCTCGTAACAAATCATACTGATTTAAAAACTTCTCAGTTTGTTGTAAAGTCTTATTCAAGTATTTTGGTTTTTTATTATAATTAAAAAATCCATGTCTTTGTTTTTTACAGCCCACCAATTTACATTCATTTCCATCCTGTTTCATAATTTGTGTAAAACGAACCACATTTTAATAAGGAACCGTTTTATCGGCTTTTGCGTGCACAATTAAAGTTGGAGGAATTTCATATTTTATATGATGAACCAGAGACATTTCGAATTCTCTGCCTTTTATTTTTTCGCTACCGTAACCACGTTTGCCGGTATCAACCACCGGAGAAAAAAAGATCAATGCAAAAGGTAATGCTGAGATTTCTAGATTCTCAGAATCTTCATTAAAATCGTAAATTAAGGCGGTACAAGCTGCCAAACGTCCACCGGCAGATCCACCGGATGCTACAATTTTATCAGCATTAATTCTAAAATTATCGGCATTCGATTTTAAAAAACGCATAGCCAATTTAGCATCTTTAACACATTCAAATGGAGTGGTATTATGACTTTTTCTTGTTCTGTAATCCGCGCAGATTGCGATTATTCAGCGAGACGCCAGATATTCTGCCCGCAATTTGAATTGTGTTGGAGTTCCCCCTGTCCAGCCACCAATAAAAAAGAAAACGATTGCCGGAAGTTTTGCTTTTCCAGGAACCTTCGGAAAATACATGGTCAATTCAAGCAAATCACCATCAATTACTTTATACACCGAATTTATTGTTTCGACCGAATGTTTTGTGAAAAACCATTTGAAACAATCAAAAAAAATAAAACTAAACTTAAAATGTTCCTCTTCATTTACAGCTCAACAATTAATACTGTTTCTTTCCCATCACGAATAATATCGACCGAAACTCTTGTTCCTGCTTCAAGCGATTGCAAACGGCTCATATAATCGTAAATATTTCCAACTTTTTTCCCTTCGATGGCGGTGATAATATCGCCTTTTTTCATTCCAGCCTTGTAGGCCGGTTTATCCTTTGTAACCCCATCGATTCTCATCCCACGTTTTTCCAATCCTGCATAATCGGGCATAATTCCAAAGGTAACTTTAAAACGTCCTCCCCTGCTTCTCTGGAACTTTGCACCGGCTTCCTGAAAAGTCAAAGCCTCATCGCGGTTTACAACGTCCATTAAAACCCTGTACGAATAATCGGTCACTTTTTTTACACCTTCCATATTGATCAGCTCGGTATCGTCGGCCGGAGTATGATAGTCGGGATGAGCTCCTGTGGAAATAAAAAATACAGGAACATTTTGTAGATAAAACGATGCATGATCCGACGGACCAACTCCTTCAGGAGAAAATGCCAATTCGAATCCGGTATTAAGTTCATTCAAAATATCTTCGGTTTCTTTTGAAGTTTTAGTGCCGCCAATGCTCAATCCCATGGTTTTGTCATCCAGTCGACCAACCATATCGAAATTAAACATCGCCTCCATTTTTTCGGTTTCCACCGGCGGTTTAGCAGTAAATGCTTTCGAACCAACAAGTCCCATTTCTTCGGCACCAAAAGCGACAAAAATTACACTGCGTTTGTTGCTTTTTTCGTCTGCCATTTTCTCGGCCAATTCAATTACTGCAGCAATTCCCGATGCATTATCGTCGGCACCGTTGTGCACTGCAATTGTATCGACAGCGCGCGAACCCGAACCGGGACCGCCCATTCCCAAATGATCGTAATGACCTCCAACAATTACCACCTCGCTTTTAAGGTTTTCGTCGATGCCCGGAAGCATCGCAACAACGTTTTGCGATTCGGTTTCTTTTTGGCTTACATTCACCGTTGCAGAAACATTCTGATGAGCTACCAGACTTACGGTTGCATTCGAATCTGAAATTAACGTTTCCAACGATTCCACCGTTGTACCCGAACCTTCCAGCATTTTATCGGCCAGTGCTCTTGTAACCTGAATAACCGGAATTGAATATTGACTGCTGTTTTTGTCGAAAAATAAAGATGAAAGTTCGTCTTCTTCGCTAAACTTTTTGCCGGCTACCAAAATTAAGCCTGCGGCATTACGGTCGGAAGCTTCCAACGCTTTTGCACGTTCTGTCGAGAATTCCAAAAACGGACTGCTTACATTCTCTAAATCCGGATCGCCCTGTAAAACCATCAACCATTTTCCGGTAACGTCGACATCTTTAAAATCGTCCCATTTAATGGTGTCTTTGTCCATCGAAATTCCAAAACCGGCAAATACCAGTTCTGCTTCAACTGTGGTGTTTGCCGAAAAAGCGTAAGGCAAAAAATCTTCTTCAACAACAAATTTTGTATCGTTAACTTTCAACGCATTTCCATCGCCGAGTTCGGCTTCGGTTACCAACGAAAATTTCTGAAAACCATTGTCGTAAAGCAATTCCAAACCTGCGCTTTCAAATTTTTCGCGAATAAATTCAGCGGCAAGCAAACCACCTGGTTCACCCGACTTTCTTCCTTTTAACGAATCGGAAGCCAAATAAGAAATATTCTCGTTGATGTCTTCAATAGTAATTTCAGGATTAAACTTTGGTGCACACGAAAACACCAGGGACACTAAACAAATAAAAACAGCTAACTTCATTTTATACTTTTTTATACATTCTGACGACAACAAAACACCCGAAAATTGGTTCTGTAATTTTAAATGTAATAATACTCATTAATCAGCATAAAAAAAAAGGAGTTGCTTATATTTACAGCTCATTAAAATAAAATATTTTGATATCATTCGGAATAAAATATTGGTTTGTACTGCTACTTCTGATAACGATTGTGTCGGCCGGAATTGTTTTATTGCTCTATT
>JBNKOT010000272.1:0-5092 GCA_050294855.1 Draconibacterium sp.
GTATCGACCCACCAGGCTGTTGGCTGAAAAACATCGCCACGCTGATTGATAAAACATGAAATTCCCGTATTTGCTGATCGTGCAATACTTCGACGGGTTTCGATCGCGCGGATTCGTGCAAACGATAAATGTTGTTTGTAACCGGGCGTATTTTTCCACCATCCATCGTTGGTGATGATAAAAAGAAGGTTGGCTCCTTTTTGAACATATTCTGCAACATACTCGCCAAAAATCGATTCGTAACAAATTACCGGTGCGATTTGTGTTCCATCTTTCGAAACAAAATTTGAAGGTTCCGACTGACTGCCCAAACTCCCTGTTGTTCCGCCTATATCGATAACAATATCTTTAATAAAACTCAGATACTTTGCAAAGGGCATTTTCTCTACTCCAACCACCAGTTTCGATTTATGATAAATTTGTGTGGCTTTAGTATTATCCAAAAAAATTGCCGTATTAAACCGATCGTAATAAATATCTCCGTATTTTCTGGCGGTGATTGTTGCTTTACTTTTATCGGGATAAACTTTAATCGACGAAACGCCAAAAACCATTTCAGCGTTTGAATAGTTTGTTAGCAAGTTTCCTAAACCATTGATAAATCGATTGCGGTCAAATTGGTCTTCGTTCCACGAACCAGCGCCTTCAAAAACCGTTTCCGGCCCCACAATAAAATCGGTATTTTTGTCGGACTGAGAATGTACTAATCGTGTAAAATTATCCAATTTCCCGAGTTCTGCTTCCAAACCAAAATCTTCGGAATACGGATCGACATTGGGTTGTACGATCACAATATTTTTTGGATTTTCTTTTTCGACATACGAAAAATACATCGGAAAAGAGATTGACAATGGAATGATCAACAAAGTCACAAATGAGACAAGCGGATAAATCGCGTTCTGAATGGGAAGCTTCTTCTGAAAAACCAAGGCCAGTTTATACAACAGGATATTCATAATTAACACCCAGAATGTGCCGCCAAAAACTCCTGTATATTCGTACCACTGCACCATTTTTACATTGTTGGCGAAGCCATTTCCCAAATGAATCCACGGCCATTCAATGTCCCAATGATAATGGATGTATTCAAAAGAAATCCAAAATACAATTAATGCTGAGTAACCAAGATTGGCTTTAAAATTCCGGCGGGCAATGTGAAACAACCACAAAACCGAAGCCATGGCCAGCGAGTTGATGACAAAGGCCATTACAGCGCCAAGCATCGTTGCATTCGACACCCAAAAAGTTGTCGCCACATTCCAGATTAGTACGGCAAGAAAAGCATGTCCAAAATAAGAAACACTGCGGTAATTTTCTTTTTCCTTTACAAAAAACCGATCAAGAAAAAGCAGCGGAATAAATGCAAAAAAGAGTGTCCATCCGGGAAAACCCAACCAAGCCAGACTTAAAAGAATACCAGATAAAACCGACAGAAGAATTCGGGAACTGCGTTTGTTCATTTTTAAATATTTTCAGTAAAAATTGTTTTTTGTTTCTTTTTCGCCCGTTCAAACACAAAATCAATTTTCCCCAACACCAAACCTCCCCACCACGCTTGATTTACAATCACCTGTTTTCCGACTTTGTTTTTTTGAATGATCGGTTCTTCCAGAAAAGTATGTGTATGTCCGCCAATAATAAGATCGGTCATCGATGTTTGGTCTGCAAGCACCATATCGCTCACAATATTTTCGCGGTATTTTAAACCCAAATGCGAGATACAAATAACCAGGTCGCATTTCTTTTCATTTTTCAGAAAAGATTCCATTCTGAGTGCTGTTTTTATCGGATCGTTATAAATGGTGTTGCCAATATTTTTATCACCGACCAGTCCTTTCAATTCAATTCCCAAACCGTAAACACCAACTTTAATTCCCGATCGTTTAAAAATTTTCCACTCCCGAAACTGTCCTGCAAGAATGGTATCTGAAAAATCGTAATTCGAATTAATTAAAGGGAACCTGGCATTGGGTAAGGGATCGAGAATTCCCTGCAATCCATTATCGAATTCATGATTGCCAATTGTTCCGGCGTCGTAACCAATCGCGCTCATCATCTTTAACATCGCCTCCCCTTTAAAATAATTAAAGTAGGGCGTTCCCTGAAACATGTCGCCGCAATCGAGCAACAAAGTATTTGAATTTTCAGCTTTGTATTTTTTAGCCAAAGATGAAATTCGTGCCAAACCACCTTTGTTAGCGTAACGTTCGTTCGAACCTGAAAAGGGTTCAATATGACAGTGCATGTCGTTGGTATGCAAAATCGAAATGGTGACAAAATCTTCGTTAGCCAGCAAATCAAATGGAATTGTTCCTAAACCGACTCCAACGGTTCCTGCAAAAATATTTTTTACAAATCCTCTCCTATTCATTAATAATCCTCCCGTCTAATTTAGCTGTCAGCACTTCGCCACTTTTTTGTTTTTTTTCTAAATGTTTGATCAACAGATCACGAATTTTCACCCCGCTTTTTATGATTTCTGCCCTTTGGGTTAAGACCTCAAAACCGTCGCCGCCCTCTGCAACATAATCGTTGGTAACCAGCCAATAATTTTCGTTTACATTCAGCGGCTTTCCATTAATCTCAACTTTTATCGCTTTTTCGTTCGAAATTACAAAACGCACCCCACCAACACTGTCACCTCCGCTTGCTGCGATCTGATCTAAAAATCTTTGAATTTGATTTCCGTTGAGTTTTAAAAAAACCATTTCGTTTTCGAAAGGCATAATTTCAAAAATTGCACCAACATCGACATTTCCTTTGGGAATTGAATTCCGGATGCCGCCATAATTGAAATACGACACAACAATTTTGATATCTAACTCACTTTTTATGGCCTCAAGATTTGCTTCCTCTAAAAGTAAATCGCCAAGAAAATTGGTAAGAATACTTTCGGGTTTTCCTTTTGTCATTTCCTGATCGGTAACAGATATCACTCTTTGCATATCTTTATCCAAGGCACTCTTGTAAGGTAAATACAGTTTTACCAACTGACTGTCGAGTTGAATATTATCGCCGGAAACAGAAATATTTTTTGTTTCCGAACTTGTTGGAACGTAATTTGTTTTACAGGAGGCGACTAGTAAAAAACAAGTTATTAACAATGAATAGCTGAAAGATCGTAGCATGAACAATGAAATATTTTAAAAGTTACAATTATTTTAGCCTGTATATTCTATACAAACAGAATTAGCTTTACAGATGTTCGATTCAAAACTACATATAAAAAAAGTTACACGTATTTTTTTGGCATTTTTTTTGGCAATTTTAATTTTCCCGCAATTTGGAACAGCCCAAAATAAAGAGGTTGTAGCAAAAAAGGGAGATGGAATTTACCGACTACTCACTCGAAACGGTTATTCCTATTCTGAAAATTTAGAGCCTTTTATTGCACTAAACAAAGAAAACATAGGAAAAAACAATGCCTTAATAGTTGGGAGAAAATATAAACTGCCTTCTACGGAAGAAAATATTGAAGGTTCTGCACCAACAAAAGGAAGCGGAAAAACCGTTAAATACAAAATTTTTGGGAAGAAATACGAAGACGTTGAAATTCATAGTGACGATTTAAAAGGAGCGATTTATTACCTGATGTCCGGTCATGGAGGACCTGATCCCGGAGCCGTTGGTAAATATAACGGTGTGCAGGTTAGCGAAGACGAATATGCCTACGACATCACCATTCGTTTGGCCAGAAACCTGATTCAGGAGGGTGCAACGGTGTATATGATTACGCGCGATAAAAACGATGGAATAAGGGATGAAAGTATTTTGAAACTCGACAAAGACGAAGTTTGTTATCCGAATTTAAGAATACCGTTAAATCAAACAAAAAGACTGAGACAGCGAACTGATGCGGTGAATAAATTGTATGCTCAACACGGAAAAAATAAATTTCAACGAATGATTGCAGTTCATGTTGATTCCCGAAGTAGAGGCGAAAACATCGACGTTTTCTTTTATCACGACAAAAGAAGTAAGACCGGAAAAAAGGCAGCGACAACCTTGCAAAAAACCTTTCAGCAAAAGTACAACGAACATCAACCCGGTCGAGGCTACGGTGGAACCGTTTCCGACAGAGGCCTTTACGTTGTAAAAGGAACTTATCCTCCGGCAGTTTACATCGAATTGGGTAACATCAACCACACCCGCGACATTAAGAGATTGGTGGTTCGCGACAACCGACAAGCAGTTGCCAATTGGTTAACCGACGGACTTAAAAAAGATTTTCAGACGAATAAGTAAGGAAAGTTGGCAGTCGCAGTTGACTGTTCTCAGGAAAAAAGATTCAAGTTCAAAGAAGCAAGATCCAAGATCACAGACAAGAATTAATCAGACGTTATAATTGAAAGTACAAAAAAAGTTTGTGGCTTAAATCCCGTATTTTTCTTCCCTAACCTTCTTTTAAAAGCTTGTTGTAATTGTCGATGGCAACAAAATAGTTGGGGTCTTCCACCACATTTACATCACAAATTTTTTCGGCCTTTTTTACCAGCTTGATGCAGTCTTTACTTAAATGTCGCAAGTGAATTGTTTTTCCTTCTTTCTGATACCGTTCTGCCAGTTTGTTCACCGCTTCGATAGCTGATTGATCCATAATTCGCGATTCTTTAAAATCAACAATTACTTCTTTTGGATCGTTTTGAACATCGAATTTTGAGTTAAAAAGTGTCGTTGAACCAAAAAACAGCGGCCCATAAATTTCGTAATGTTTTATTCCGTGTTCGTCGATCGATTTTCGTGCGCGAATTCGAATTGCATTTTCCCAGGCAAAAACCAGGGCAGAAACAATTACTCCGGCCAGCACTGCAATTGCCAAATCAAAAACTACAGTTAATCCGGTCACCAAAACAATCACAATTAAATCCGACACCGGGATTTTATTCATCACATTAAAAGTACTCCAGGCAAAAGTTCCGATCACCACCATAAACATTACGCCCACCAACGCCGCAATCGGAATCATTTCGATATAAGATGAAGCAAATAAAATAAATGCGAGCAAGGACAGCGACGCCACAATTCCCGATAATCGTCCTCGCCCACCCGACTTGATGTTAATAATACTTTGTCCGATCATCGCGCAGCCGCC
>JBNKOT010000273.1:0-25034 GCA_050294855.1 Draconibacterium sp.
AAAAATCCTAATAAAACCAAATATTTTTTCATGCTAATCTTATGCCAATTTTAAATGAGTAAAGCCCCGGAGACTAATCCGGAGCTTTTAAAACCGGCAATTAGACCGGCTTTAATAAACACTGCATTTTTAAATGCTTTACTATCCTCTTTCATTTTTAAATGTTGTTAAGCAAGCTTCTTGTTGAGCAAGAATTACAAGCCGGCTTCAATCCAGCTCCAACCCGAAATATCAACTTTTGTTCCTGTTGAGTAATCGGCATTTGGATCGGCAGCAATACCATCGATTATAACATTAGTTAAAGGACCGTTGTCTTTCATATCAATGTTTTTTGTATAACCTTCCAAATAAAGATTGGAGATGGTGCCACCCGATTCTTTTTTAAATTGTAAAGCAGTTCCTCCAACTGTAGAAATTGCAGTTACGTTGGTAAAAAATGGATTGTTATTTACTTTGTCGCCTTCGAAAGCTGTTGAAAAACCTTCGATGGTGTGCGAGATGTAAGTATTGGTAATTCCACCTTTCCACCCTTCTGTCCAGTCTACTGCATCGTCTTCGTTATTTTCGAGGTAAATGTTTGTTACTGTGGCAGTACCTCCAAAAAATTCAACACCGTCGTCGGCTCCGTTTAGTACGGCAATATTCTCGAAGGTAGTACCCGAACCAACTGCATACAACGAAACACCGTTGTATTGCGACTCGGAGTTAATTTGAGCACCGGTTCCTTTAATCACAAGGTATTTTATAACTCCTGAGTTATCGGTATCGTCTGTTCCGCCGTAGATAAAACCACCAACTTCGGCTTCGGCATTTTCTCCGGCAGTAGTTGTTGCTTTTCCACAAATGGTTAAACCACCCCAGTCGGCAGGAGAACCAAGGTCTGAAGCGATAACAACAGGATTTTCGTTAGTTCCGTTGATGTATATTTTTCCACCCATCAGAACGGCAATATAAACATCGGTACCACCAGCGTCAGCATGAATTTTAGTTCCGGCAGGTATGGTTAAACTTCCGCCGTCTTTTACAATATATGAAGCTTTTAAACGATAGGCTTTTGAAGGATCTAAAGTTAGGTCACCTGTAACTTCTCCTTCCAGAGCAATTACTTCGGCTAACTCAACATCTACCCAGCCCCATCCGCTTGGATCAACCGTTGCCGACTTGTTGTAACTGTCCATCGGATCGGCTTCAGTTCCTTCGATAATTACGTTGGTTAAAGGGCCATTGTCTTTCATATCAATACTTTTTGCGTATCCGGTTAAAGACAAACCTGTAATGGTTGCACCCGATTCTTTTTTGAATTGCAGAGCAGTTCCGCCTACAGTAGAGACAGCAGTTAGGTTAATAATTTTTGGATTGTTGTTTACTTTATCACCTTCAACCACAGTGGAGAAACCAGCAACAGTATGTTCAACATAAGCGTTGGTAACTGTTCCGCTCCAGCCTTCTGTCCAGTCGATTGCATCGTCTTCGTTGTTTTGCAGGAAAATGTTGGTGACCGATGCTGTTCCTCCGAAGAATTCAACACCGTCGTCAGAACCATCGATTACTGCAATATTTTCGAGTGTTGTACCCGAACCAACAGCATACAATGAAACTCCGTTGTATTGCGATTCGGAATTAATTTGTGCACCTGTTCCTTTAATAACCAGGTATTTCACAACTCCTGAATTGTCGGAATCGTCTGTTCCGCCGTAGATAAAACCACCAACTTCGGCTTCGGCATTTACTCCGGCAGTAGTTGTTGCTTTTCCACAAATGGTTAAACCACCCCAGTCGCCGGGATTACCATTCGCCGACGACATAATTACCGGACTGCTTTCGGTTCCTTCGATTCTGATTTTACCGCCCATTAAAACAGCAAGGTAAACATCGGTTCCGCCATTATCGGCCTGAATATTTGTACCTGCAGGAATGGTTAAAGTTATTCCTTCAGGAACGATAAAAGATCCGGTAAGCATGTAATTTATACCGGCATCTAAAGTATAATCTTCGGGCAGTTCGCCATTCAGAATACCATTTTGAACGTTCTCAATTACTTCGGGAAGTGGCTCCGGAATTGGATCGTCGCCTTTGTTACAGCCTGTTATTACAATTGTTGCTAACAAAGCAAGGCTTAAAAATTTAATAAATGTAGTTTTCATTTCTAGCTAATTTTAATTAATAATACGTTTTGCTTTTTTTTCTAATTCAAATTTATTTTTACACCTAAACTTAGGTTGATTCCTTTTTTGTAAGAGCTTACCACTTCGGTTGAAGTGTTGCCCGATAAGGGTTTTATTTCTTGTGTTTGTTGAATTTTAGGGTTTAGTAAATTTTTTCCCGAAAATTTCAGAGCCACTCTGTCCGATATTTTTTTGCTGATTACAAAATCGAGAGTGGCAAATCCTTTTTCAATGATTTCGTTATTAAAAAGTGTTGCGCTGTTTTCAAAATCTTCGGGAGCACCAAGTGCTAAAATTTTGTCTGAAGAATAGTTTCCGCTAAGTGTTGCTGCCAGTTCTTTTTCTTTATTGTTTGAGAAGGAGATTGCTGCATTTGCAATAAATCCGGAAGCACCCTGCAAGTCGGATTCTGTTTTATTATTGTATTGGAATTCTTTAAACAAGTCTTGATTGAACCACATTTTTGTAGCATTTAAAATCAGGTTTAACTCTGGTAATCCGGTAGTTTCTGTCTTAATAATGTTGAATCTGGTTTCGAGTTCAATTCCATATACATCGGCTTTGTTTCCGGTGTTTTCGTGAATAAAGTTACCCGATGATCCTCTGGATTGTGCCAGGTTGATGGGGTCGTTTATTTGTTTGTAAAATCCGGTTACCGACACTAGTTCTTTTGATTTGGTAAACATCTCCCACTTTAAATCGAAATTGTAGTTTTTAGAGTGTTTTAAATCGGGATTACCTTTGGTTACGCGACCTGTTGGCGAAACATATTCGAAAGGCGATAACTCTTTAAATTCAGGCAAAGTAATTGTTTTACTGGCCGCTAAACGGAGCGAATTTTTTTTATTTACCTGGTATTTTAAATTAATAGCCGGAAGTACATTGTTGTATTTGTTCGAAATATTTCCGTTTCTTCCCACGTAATTTGCAACGTCCCAATCTACATTCATCATGTCTTTTTCGTAACGTAATCCTACATTTACCGATAATTTATCGAGTTCGAATCTGCTGTCGAGATATCCTCCATACACATCGAGTGTAGCATTATATAAGTCTGGTTTTCTTTCTCTGATAATTAAATCGCCATTGTCGTAAAGCGATTCATTTAATAAAGCTTCATCTAAATTATCGATCGAACTCACTTGAACTCCTTTGGCACGTACCCCAATAAAAAGCGAGTTAAAGTCGCGTTTTTTCATTCTGAAGTTTCCGCCATAAATGAGTACAAGTTTTTTGTTTTCCCTGTCAATAAATTTGTGTTTGTCTTTAACATATCCATTTAACTCTGTATCGTTGATGTTTTGCATCGATTTGCGTTGTTGGAAATCGCCAACGTGAGCAAACTGAATGGTGTTTTCATCCAGAATATTTACTTCGTTCCGAATCCGGTTGGGTTCTGCAGCAAATACATAATTGTATCCGGCTGCCCACTGAAGTTTATTTACATCGCTAATTTGATGCGAACCGATTAACTGATTAATATAAATTTGAGTTTGTTTCAGATTCTGGTCGCGAACAAATGCACCTTCTTCCTGCGGATCCTGGTCAAAAACATAACCTTCGCCGTTTCTACCTTGTTCGTATAGCTCGTCGCTGGTTTTATAAACCATCATGCTGTTGAAATTGATACTGTGATCGGTGCTGAAATCGTAGGTCAGATTTAACAATCCGGTTGAGATGAAATTTGTAGTAAAAACTTCGGCATCGGTAAATGAGTTGTCGAGGATGTTCGAACGATATCTTTTGTAGATTCCGTGTTGGTATTCGAAATTGTTGGAATGAGCAAGCGTTGCAAACACCGAAAAATTGTTGTTAAACAATTTGAATTTTTTACCTCCCATTAACGACAGGCCTTCTCCAAGCGGGAAACTTTTACTCGCAGTATTCCAGCTTTGTTTGCTTATTGCATCGGTTGTAGAATAAGGTTTCTGATAAAAACCAAACGTTAAGTCGTTGTAATTTTGAGTTGTTTTGTAGTTACTCCAACTCTCATTTTTTATAAGATTAGTATTCGATTCGAGGCTTGCTTCGAGTTCAATTTTTTCGCTGTAATTTTTCGACCCAATATTTACAGCTCCCGAAGATTGGTCGCCGTACGTTTCAACCGAAAATGTTTTTCTAATTCCAACATTACCAATAATATCGGTTGAAAAAAGATTCAGATCGATGTTCTTTTTATCCACATTATCTGATGGTATTGGTAAACCATTCATGGTAGTGGTTAAATACCTGTCGCCCAGGCCACGAATGTAGACATCGCCGGTACTTTCGTTTTGTGTAACTCCCGAAATTTTTGAAGTAGCTGCAGCTGCATCCGAAATGCCAAGACTCGACATCCGTTTCGATCCAATACTTTCTTGAATTCCGGAAGCATTTTTCTGATCCATTAATAACATGGCTTCCGACTCGCGTTTTGCTTTTGCTACTACCTGAACTCCTTCGATTTCTAGAGTGGCCGGTGCCAACTCTACATTAATAACCGTTTCTTGGTTTGTTTTAACTTCAATTTCAATGGCTTGCGAATCATAAGAAATAAATGAAACTGCCAGTGTGTATTTTCCAGGATTTACGTTTGGAATAATGTAATTCCCGTCGAAATCGGTAATTGCACCTTGGGTTGTTCCTTTTATTACAACGGTTGTTCCGATTAAGAACTCCTTGGTTTTGGTATCGGTTATCGTTCCTTTAATTGTCCCGGTTTGGGCTGTAACGATCAATACCTGAATTAGCAAAAAAGTGCTAATAATAATGTGTTTCATATTTTAAAAAAAGTTGCAGTGTTTATTCTAATTTCGCCTGTTAATACTTGTTTATTTTTATGTCAACAGATGTACTTTGCAGGTTTACTCCTTTTCTTTTTCTGAAAACTTTAGTCTGCTTGTTCTTTCGAATTTATATGGGCAAAGCAACTTCTTTAATGTTACAACATTATTACTCTTCATTTAAAGTTGAATTACATTCATGTAATAAAAATGTAATAAGACCTGAAGGTATTTAATTGTTTTGTAATTGTTAGGGATAAAAAAAGCCTCCGGAAATTTTCCGGAGGCTTTTGGTAATTATGTGTTATGGTGTTTGTTTTATATCGAACTCGGGCTATTTTATTGCCAGTGTAAAGAGGAATTCGATTCCGCCATTGGGTTTGCTTCGGGCCGAAATTTCTCCTTTGTGTAATTGTATTGCATTTTTAACAATCGAAAGCCCCAGCCCGGTTCCGCCCATTTCGCGGGTGCGGCCCGAATCGATTCGGTAAAAACGTTCAAAAATACGTTTTAAATGTTCTTCCGGTATTCCAACTCCCGAATCGGAGAAACTGAAATAATGGAATTTTTTATCTTTCATGTAATTTCTAATTTCAATTTGAATGTTTTCTCCGGCATAATTAATGGTGTTCTCAAACAAATTCTGGAATACCGATGAAAGCAGCGAATCGTTTCCGTTTACAACTACCTTTTCGTCGATATTTAAGATGCATTTTATATTTTTTTCCGAAAGTCGGTTTTCGAGATTTTCTATTACATCGGTAACAACATTTTTAATGTTTACCGGTTTTATTTCGAAGAGTTCACCTGCGTCTTCAATGTTGTTCAGCAAAGAAATATCGTTGAGTAAAAGATTTAATCTTTCGGCCTGTGAATAGGCACGTTCAATAAAATACTGTTGTTTTTCTTTGTCAATATTCTTATTGGTCATCAGTGTTTCGATGTAGCCTTTTATCGATGCCAGCGGTGTTTTTAACTCGTGTGCAATGTTCGATGTAAGTTGCTGTTTTAATAAGCGGCGTTTTTCGGGGCGTGTAATATCGGTAATCAGAATCTCAAAACTTTTGTCGGCAAAAACAATACAAAGCACTTTAAAATAGCTTTCGTTTTTGTAGATGGTAAATTCAAGTTGCGGTAATTCGTTGCTCTGAAATTCAACATCGCTCGAAATACTTTTATCGAGGAATTTATTGATTTTTTTAAATTCCGGGATTTCAAAAAAGTGTTCGGCAGAAATTGTTGATGCATTTGAAATCATATTGATGTACTGAATAAAATGACTGTTGGCCAACATTCTTTCTTTGTTTGGATTAAAGAAAGCGATTCCTTCATTCAGGATATTCATGTGGTTAAACAGCCGGTCCTTTTCCAGCGCTACGTCGTCTTTTGCTTTCCGAAGTTTGTTGTAAATTTTTACGATTTGTGCACTAATCTCTCCCAGTTCGTTATGCGGAAACTGGATGTCGTTATCGATAGTCTGATTTTTAGCTGCAACAATTGCAAAGTCTTTGAGTTTTGTAATCGAAATAGAAAGCTGTTTGGTTAAAACGTTAATCACCATCCAGATAATCAGGAAAATGGTGATGATAAAAAAGATAAAAAATCGTTCTGCTTTAAGAAAGTTTTCTACCTCGATGTTAAAAACCATTGCCGTACGAACAAAATAGTCGTTATAATCTTTGGCATAATAATAAAAATCCTGATTGGTGGTAGCTGAATGTCGAATATTGGAGCCAGTTTCGGAATAAAAAGCTTTTTGAATTTCGGGACGCTCTAAATGGTTTTCCATCGAAGAAAAATCGGACACAAAACTATCGTATAAAACTTTTCCTTTTTTGTCGATTACAGTAATCCGAATGTTTTCTTGTGGAATGAGGTATTTTAGCGTGTCGGCAGCTCTGAAATTATTGCTGCTGAGCAAATGATAATGTTCGATATAATTGTGTGCTACTTCGCTCACATTTTCCAAGGTATTTTCTAACTGTGCCGTTTTGTATTTCTTTTCGCGATTTAACTGGAAAAGCAAAATTGCTACCGTAAAAATGAAAAATACGGCCAGAAAATAATAGAATATTTTTCGTCTGAATGATTGTTGAATTGACACTGTATTATACTTTAATTAGTTATTTGTTCTTTTACAATTTTACAATTTGAAAAAGCGGCTGACTTTCTTTTACTAGTTTGTAAAACAATAGCCATAACCCGATTTCCCCTTAATATAACTCCCGTAGTCGCCGATTTTTTTTCGGAGACGTGCAATGTTCACATCCACATTTCGTTCGGTCACAATTACATCGTCGCTCCAAACGCGGTCTAGAATTTCTTCTCTCGAAATGTATTGCCCCTCGTGTTTCATAAGCAGTGCAAGTATTTCGAATTCTTTGCGTGTTAAATTTATTGTCTTGTTTTTAATCGAAACCGTTTTGCTGGTGGTATCAACCTCCAGACTTTCGGCTTTAAAAATTTTATTGCTGCCAAATTCCTGACGTCCGCGTTTTAAAACGGCTTTAATTCGCGCAACCACTTCCTTAATCGAAAAGGGTTTCGAAATGTAATCGTCGCCACCAACGTTGAACCCGGTTAAAATATCGTTTTCAGCTGTTTTTGCTGTCATAAAAACGATGGGTACAGATAGGTTCATTTCTTTTCTGATTTTGTCGGCCATTTTATACCCCGACATTTCTCCCATCATTACATCCAGGAGAATCAGGTCGAAATCGTCTAAAGGCTTTTTTAATGCTGCTTCGGCAGAATGTGCAATTTCGGTTTGAAACCCTTCGCTCGAAAGGTTGAACTCTAAAATTTCACATAAATCTTTTTCGTCGTCAACAATTAATATTTTAGGAATTGAATTTCCCATAATTCGTTTTATTAAACCTCTTTTTTGTGTCTGATGTCTTTTCCTTCGATCGAGTAAATCGCCGCTTCGGCAATGTTTGTAGCGTGGTCGGCAATACGTTCGATGTTGGTTACCACGCTGTTCAGGCTGATAAAGCTCATTAAAAGTTGTTTGTTCTCGTCTGAACTACTTCCTTTTTTAATGGCTTTTTTTAGCATCTTTTTATTGATCTCGTCAACAACCGAATCGTTTTTAATGGTCCAGATTGCATATTCTTTATCGTCGTTGGTGAATGCCAGCAAGGCTTTGTTTACCATGTTTGTGCTATTCATCAGAATATTGGAGATGACATCAGAAAGTTCGATGTAAACTTTAGGTGTTTTAATTTTTCGGATAAAATCGTGGATGTTAATTACCATGTCGCCCACGCGTTCGAGGCTGATAATAATTCGGTAACAAGCCATAATTTTCCTGATGTCGGATGCAACCGGATGATATAAAACAATGGTGTTTACAATGTTATCGCTGATTTTAACTTCCATTTTATCGAGCTTGTTTTCATTCGCAATTAACTCCTTGCTAATGTCTTCGGGGAAGTTTGTTTCGCCAATTGCAACCAGTTTTTCAAGTAAGTCGAGTTGACTTAGCAACAAATTCGCAAAAACCTCGAAATCGCTTAAAATCTTATTTATTGAGTCGTCTTTTTTTGTCGTCATATTTTTCGAATTTTAGTGAAGTTAAAAAATTACCCAAATTTACCGGTTAAATATTCTTCTGTTCTTCGGTCTTTTGGTTTGGTAAACATGTCTTTTGTTTTGCCGTATTCAACCAGTTCGCCCAGGTACATAAACATCGAATAATCTGAAATTCGTGCGGCTTGCGACATGTTGTGTGTCACCATCAGAATCGAATAGTTTTCTTTTAGTTTAATCAGCAATTCTTCAATTTTTGCTGTCGAAATCGGGTCGAGAGCCGAGGTTGGTTCGTCGAGCAGAATTACTTCCGGATCGAATGCCAGTGCTCTTGCAATACACAAACGCTGTTGTTGCCCGCCCGACAGGAAACTACCTTTTTTATGAAGTGTGTCTTTAACTTCGTCCCAAAGTGTAACATCGGTTAACGAGCGTTCAACTATTTCGTCGCGTTCGCTTTTCTTTAAACGAATTCCATTTAATTTATAACCTGCAATTACGTTGTCGTAAATGCTCATGGTTGGAAACGGGTTTGGACGTTGAAAAACCATTCCGGCCATTCTTCGTAACTGAATGGTTGGCATGTGGGTAATGTCTTTCCCGTTTAGTATTAAGTTGCCTTTTGTTTCGATGTTTTCGTACAATTCGTGCATGCGGTTAATGGCACGCAGTAGTGTACTTTTTCCGCAACCCGAAGGGCCCATAATTGCGGTTACACTGTTGCGTTTGATATCTGCCGAAACATTGTCAACTGCATATTTCCCTTTGTCGTACGAAACCGATAAGTTTCGAATCGATAATACCGGGTCTTTTATTTTTACTGAACTTTCACTCATTCTTTCAAACTTTATTTTGTTCCGGCAGCTATTCGTTTTGATACAATATTTAAAGTTAAAACCATTGCCATTAATAACAAGGACGAACTCCAGATTAAATCGACCATGTTCGGGTCGTTATAAAATTCCCAAATTAAAAGAGGAATTGCACTGGTTGGTTTCGAAATGTTGAGGTTAATCACTGTGCTTCCCAAAGCGGTTAACATTAATGGCGCAGTTTCTCCCAACACCCTCGAAATCCCCAATAATATACCCGTTAATAATCCGCTAAAACTGGTTGGAATTAGTACACGTAAAATTACTTTATAGTAAGGAACGCCCAATGCCAAAGCTGCTTCTTTAATGGTTTGAGGAATCATTTTAAGTGTTTCCTCGGTCGATCTTACAATCATTGGTAACATCATAATCGAGAGCGAAACACTTCCTGCCAAGGCCGAAAAACCGTTTGTAACTGGTTTTACAATCCAAATGTAAGCAATTAAACCAAGTACAATCGATGGCACTCCCTGTAGAATGTCGGAGACGTTCCGGGTTAAATTGGCTAAAATCTTTCCGGGATTTTCGTATAAATAAATCCCCGTAATTACACCTACCGGAATTGCAATTGCCGAAGCTAAAATAACCATTAACAAGGTACCGGTAATTCCGTTGGCAATACCACCCGGAATCAGTTCTCCGTTGGCCAGTGCGGTCATCGCTTCAAAAGTATCTGGCGGCGATTTTAATATGAAATCGAAACTGATTTGTTTGTAGCCTTTAACAATCAGTTTGTATATAATTAAAACAATTGGCGAAATGGTAACCACAGAAAACACAACAACCAGACTTTTGATAAAATTGTCTTTTATGGTCCTGGATTTCAGGTTGTCGACTTGTATTTTTTTTGCTGCTGAATTCATTACGCCATTTTTTTAATGATGAATTTTCCAATGGAATTGATGATGCCGGTCATTACAAAAAGTAACAAACCGATAGCAATTAATGCGCTTAATTTTAATCCATCGGCTTCGCCAAACTGGTTGGCTATAACACTGGCCATCGTATTTCCGGTGCTGAAAAAACCGTCGGGAACAATGTTCGAGTTACCGATTAACATGGTAACCGCCATTGTTTCTCCAAGTGCGCGACCAAACGACAGGATATAACCGGCGATAATTCCGGAACGGGCAGACGGAACAACAACATTAAAAATAACTTCCGATTTTGTAGCACCAAGCGAGTAGGCAGCCTCTTTTAATTCGTTGGGAACCATACTGATAATTTCGTTGCTTAACGAGGTAGCATACGGAATAATCATAATGGCCAGAATAATACTTGATGTAAATACTCCAAATCCCTGATTGGGTAATCCTAAATCGATGAGTATGGGGCGTAGAACGTAGAATCCCCAAAGTCCATATACGATTGATGGAATACCTGCCAGCAAATCAACCATCATTCCCAATACATTCGAAAGTCGGGTTCCTCTGTAGTATTCGCCTAAAAAAAGAGATGTTGAAAATGACAGCGGTAAACTAATCAGTAGAGCAGCAACCGATGTAATAATGGTTCCTGCAATAAAGGGCAGAGCTCCATAATTTTCTTTGCCTTCGGTTGGATTCCAGTTGTTCGAAAAAATAAAACTTAATCCGAACTCTTTAAATGCAGGAATAGCTCCCTGAACCAGAGAAAATATCATTCCTCCGGCAACAAATAAAATGATGAAAGATGAAAGTAGAAGAACTCCTTTTGTAATTTTATCGCTATTCATTCTTACTGGAGAAAACGGTGAAAATAATGCATCGGTGGTTTTATCCCGCCGATGCATCGTTTTTGTTTTTCTGTATTATTATTTAAGCAGTGTTTCTCCGTCGAAAGTAACAGTGCGTAAAATTGCTTTTGCTTTTTGAACTGCTGCTTCGGGTAGTGGTGCATAGTGTACTTTTTCTGCCTCACCCTGAGCTTCCGCGCTAATTAACCAATCGAGGAAAGTAACAGTTCCGAGTGCCTGTTCTTTTGTACGACCATTGTAACTTTGTTCTTTGTAAAGAATGATCCAGGTAAATCCACTGATTGGATACGCTTCGGCATCGGCAGAATTGGTAAGCATAATTCTTGTGTCGGCAGGAACTTCTCCTTTTGCCGCAGCACTTACCGATGCAATTGAAGGCTCGATATAATTGCCTGAACTGTTTTGAACTTTAGCGGTTTGAATTTTTTGTGCAAAGGCATATTCAGAACCGATGTAACCAATGGCACCTTCTGTTTGTTTGATGGTTCCGGCAACTCCTGGATTTCCTTTTGCTCCCATTCCAACCGGCCATTGTAACGATTTTCCTGTTCCAACTGCATCAGCCCATTTTGTGCTGACTTTGGTCATGTAGTCGCTAAAGATAAAAGTTGTTCCACTACCATCAGAACGGTGAACAAAGGTGATGTCCATATCGGGCAGGTTAAGATCTGCATTGTTATTTTTAATGGCAGGGTCGTTCCATTTTGTGATATCTCCCATGAAGATCTTCTCTAAAAGTTTGTCTGACAATTTTAAACCATCAACTCCGGGTAAATTGTAAGCAATTACAACTGCGCCTAAAACGGTTGGAATATGAACAACTTCGGCAGGCATTTCTGCAAGTTTGTCGTCGCTTAAATAAGCGTCGGTAGCACCAAAGTCAACCACTTTGTCGGATAAACTTCTGATACCTCCGCCTGAGCCGATACCACCATAAGTAAGCAGTGTTCCGGTTTCAGCAGTGTATGCTTTAAAAACCATATTGTAATAAGGCATTGGAAAGGTTGCACCCGCTGCAGTTAATGCAACTTTACTTGTGTTTGCCGATTTTTCGGAATCTTTTTTACTTGAAGTATTACTACAAGCACTCAAGAAAAAAACAGCTAAAATAATTAATACTAAATTTTTCATTTTTTTAAAGTTTTCTGTTTCGATTATTACTCGTTCTAGAACTTAAATTCACAATTTAAATAAAAGTATGTTGTGTTTGGGGTTACATCGTCGGCAGTATTCCACGATCTGAAGTTGGGTGCAATTTTTACTCCTTTTATGGGGCTAAATTGAACTCCGGCCATAAACAACTGACCATCTTTTCCAAGGTTCCATGCATCCGATTCGTTTTCAAGTGTATTCGATTTTAAATCGTCGAATCTTGCAAAAAGCGAAAGAACATTAGTTGCCTGGTAGGTGGCATAAAACGATGTGCCAAACATATCTTTACCATCGTTCATGCTTACATTTTTCTGGTAGTTATATTCTGCCGCCAGCACCAATTTTTTGCCTTTGTAAGCCAATAAAGTTGCCAGCGACTGTTGTTTTACATCTTTTCCCATGTAGTCTCCAAACACACGTGCAGTTATCGCTTTAACCGGTGTAAGTGTAATTCCAAATCCCGGACGAACAAAATCGTCGTTTTGGATTACTTTATAACCTTCGCCGTTAAGTACTGAAAAGTCGGCGCTTAAAAAGTCAGCAAATTTGTACGCGATGTTAAAACCAAGGTCGGCACTCGAATTAAATTTATATGCATCCTGGAAAGATTTCTCAATGTATCTGTTTCCCCAGAGTTTTTCTGATGTTTTAAACTGAGTGGTTGAAATCAAACCAAAATATGCTTTAAAATTACCGGTATTGTATTCTATGTATGCATTTTTAAGGTAAGCAGTCATTTGAAATGCACCTACTTTTGGATCTCCAACATCGAGTACTGTTTTTGCATACCAGTTTTCGCTAAAGTTATATTCGTAACCCAAATATGCTCTTGTAATTTCGAACGAAGGATGCGATTCTCCATCGGTAAATGCTGTATTGAAGTTTGTGAATATTAATGCCAATGGTTTTCCACTTGGTTTGAATTCTTCTTTTGGTTCCTGGCTATAGCCGCTTGTTAACATGCTTAGCATTATTAACAATAAAAATGTTAATTTTTTCATTCTACTTAAAATTTGTGTCTTAAAATTTACACTGCAAAAGAACCGGAATCCCATTACACCTAAGTTACAAAAATGTTACAAAACGATTAAATTAATAAGAGAGTGTATTTTGTAAATATTTTAAAATAAGTAAGTTAAAAAAATAACTGCGCGTGTAACAAAATTGTAATATGTTGCAATAAAAAAAGCCGGGCTGTTTTTCCCGGCTTTATAATCCTTATGTTGTAGAATGTTTGTTATTTAGATTGTCTGGTGTAAGTAATGAAGTCGCGTTGCGATTTTACCAGGTTAACCGTATGTAACAATAAACTTTCGAGTTCTGAATTTATTTTAAAGAACAACTGCGAGTTTCTGGTATTCACAGCTCGGTTTTTAATGCGTTTGATTTGATTCTTTTCAATCTTACGTAAAGTATTAAAAATCTTATCGCGTTCAGCAATCAGGTTATCCAGTTCGTCGAAGTTTTCCTCTTTCACTGTATGTAAAACATAATTGTAGAAAGCATCAATGTCGGCAGCTAATTTCCTTAATTCTTCGTTTTGCTCCTCAATAAAAGGTTTGTGGTTGTTTCCGATGTGAATAACCATGGGACTGAGCATGAAGTGGATGGCGTGTGCCATTTCTCTTTTATGTTCCATCATCTGAACATAGAAATGACTGCTCTCAACAGTTCCTTCGGTTAATTTCTGAACGATCGAAAATACTTTGTCTTTGTTCTTTTTCGCCTTTTGAGAGAAGGTTTTACATGCTTCTTCTGCTTTTTTCAGTCCGTTTCTGTCTTCCTTTAAAAAGCTTTCAATTCCCATAGAAACAATTTGGTTGGTCGAAACAATTGCTTTTATCATTTGTTTCGAGCTTTTCGAAATTATTTCTTCGTAGGCATCTTCATCTTCGATACTGTCTTCTTCTTCGGTAAGTTTTTTAGAAGCACGTTTTTTAAGTAATGTGTGGGTTCTAATCACCATAACAATAGCAACTCCAACAAATACAAATATCATAAACTTCCCGCTTACCGAAATAATCAGTGCAATTACTCCCGAAACAGTGAAGGCAATTAAAGCTGTTAAAAACCATCCGCCAATTACGGCAAATACACCGGAAACCCGGTATACTGCACTTTCGCGGTCCCATGCACGGTCGGATAACGAAGTACCCATGGCCACCATAAATGTTACATAAGTTGTTGAAAGTGGTAACTTCAAAGAAGTACCAATTGCAATTAAAATACTTGCAACAACAAGGTTCACCGAAGCTCTGATTTTATCGAATGAAGGTACATCCGGGTTATTTGAGTGCTCATCCTGAATCGGAATAAATCGCGATTGAATTCCGTTGGTGAACGTTGGAGGCAAAATTGCAACCAGTTTTTTATTAAAACCCGTTGCTCCGCGCACCAGCATCCGGGCAGCAAGCGAAGATCCGAATCGTTCTGATCCTTCGTTTTGCCTCGATAAATCGAGTGAAGTTGCGATTACACTTTTGGCTTTTTTCGACATGATTAATGTAACAATCATGATTAAACCTGCAACTACCAACATGTATGCGGGAGTAGGTACTTTACCGGCCAACATTCCCATTGAGAATGTGTCTGCACCAGTTGCACCAGCATCTACCCAGGCATTAAATGAATTGTACCCGGCCAGCGGAACACCAATAAAATTAACAAGGTCGTTTCCGGCAAATGCCATTGCAAGTGCAAAAGTTCCTACTAAAACAACAATTTTTAATATTTTAATATTGAATACCCATTTTAGAATCTGAATTAGTGCCACCCAGAAAATAAAGCCGTATAACAATACCATTCCAGTGTGTTCTTTAAACCATTCCTGCAAGCTTATTCCATCGCTCACTTGAAAATCGGCATAAGAAGAACCTTTCATTCCTTTAATAAATATAAAGTAGGTTATTGCTGTAATGGCAAGTCCTCCGTAAATTGCCCCAAAATATTTCATTGGGCGTTTGTAGTTAAACGAAAAAACCAAACGGGCAATGTACTGAACAAAAGCACCCACCGTAAAAGCGACAACCACCGATAGCAGAATTCCCGTTATAATAGCAAGTGCCTTTTCGGAATTTATGTAACTGGCCAATTCCATAACAACAGAACCTCCGGCTGTTTTAATTTTTACAATCGACACTGTAACCGCAGCACCGAGTAATTCAAAAACAATCGAAACGGTTGTGGATGTTGGCATCCCAAAGGTGTTAAACAGATCGAGCAGAATTACATCGGTTATCATAACTGCCAAAAAGATGATCATGATTTCTGAAAAGAAAAACATATCGGGATGAAAAATCCCTTTTCGGGCAACTTCCATCATTCCATTCGAAAATGTTGCTCCAATTAAAACACCTGCACTGGCCATTAAAAAAATAAGCCATTTGGGTGCTGCTTTCGAACCTATCGCAGAATTCAAGAAGTTTACTGCATCGTTACTTACACCAACAATTAAGTCTGAAATTGCTAATGCAAATAGAACGACTACAAGAATCAGATAAAAATTTTCCATTTATTTAGTAATTAGTGACGGTCGGCAAAATTAGGATCTAAATATAATTTAAACTTGTTGCAATATTAACAAAATATTAAAGAACGGTAAAATTACTGTTAAGCAATAAGCTAGATAAATTTTATATTTTTGCAGAAATTATTTTTTGAAATGAGAACTTATTCATCCGTACTACTGGCAACCATTGTATCTGTTGTTTTATCGATTCTTTCGCTAACGTTTATGTTACTGGCCTATCGTTTTGGAAGTCACTGGTTTGTCTTTGTGATAGCTACGCTTTTCTTTTTTATTGCTGCTTATTTTTCAATTCTGTACATCATAAAAAGATACATTATCGACCGAATTCGCCCCATTTATAATACCATCAGGGATTTGCCGTTGAGCCGTAAAAAAATGGATGAAAAAGTTACCGATACAGGCAGTCTTTTGCACAATGTAAAATACGAAGTAGAGGAGTGGGCAAAAACGCAATTAAAAGAAATCGAACGTTTAAAGGAACTCGAGAAATACCGGAAAGATTTTGTGGGAAATGTGTCGCACGAATTAAAAACACCAATTTTTAATATTCAGGGATATGTACTTACGCTTTTAGAAGGCGGAATGGATGATCCGAAAATCAATAAATTGTATTTATCGAGAACCGAAAAAAGTATCGATCGGATGGTTTCGATTGTCGAAGACCTCGAGTCGATAACCAAGCTTGAATCGGGAGAACTAAAATTGAATTTTGTGAAATTCGATATTGTTAAAACAATCGAAGATGTTATTGAAATGCACCAGCTTTCGGCAGCCGAACGGAAAATTAGTGTCCAGATTTTGAACAAACCTGAAAAACCTATTTTTGTGAAAGCCGATAAAAAACGAATTCTCGAAGTGCTAACCAATTTAACCATCAACGCCATTAAATACGGTAAAAAGAAAGGAAACGTAAAGTTCTCTTTTCACGATTTGGAAGACAATATTATTGTTGAAGTTTCGGACGATGGAATTGGTATCGACAAAAAGGATTTGCCGCGGGTATTCGAACGTTTTTTCCGGGTCGATAAATCTAGATCGCGCGAACAGGGTGGCACCGGACTTGGACTTTCGATTGTAAAACACATTATTGAAGCGCACAATCAATCGATTAATGTACGAAGTGTAATCGACAAAGGAACGACCTTTAATTTTACCCTCGAAAAAGTAAAGTAATAAATCGAACAAATTAAGTTATATTGTATCAATGTTTTGAGAGATGCAAAATCGATGAAATGAATTATTTTTGCATTTTACTTTAATATCGTTAGAATAACATAACTTTGTAAGTAATGATCTTTTTAAGAATTAGCAACAGTTCTTTTATTAAGTATAATTAGTACCAGAAATATAAGGCATGAGTGAAGAAAAATTCAAAGTATTATTGGTTGACGACGAATTGGATATCCTGGAATTCCTGAGTTACAACCTCGAAAAAGAAGGATATATAGTTTATACGGCAAAAAATGGTTTAGAAGCCCTTAAAGTAGCCGAAAAGACAACACCGCATTTAATTATTTTAGATGTAATGATGTCCGAAATGGATGGAATTGCGGCTTGCGAAGAGCTGCGGAAAATGCCATCTTTAAATGGTTCGGTTATTGCTTTTCTAACTGCTCGCGGCGAAGATTATTCGCAAATTGCAGGATTCGAAGCCGGTGCCGACGATTATATTACAAAACCTGTTCGACCAAAAGTTTTGGTGAGCCGGGTAAAAGCACTGCTGAAAAGAACCGGAGAAGCAACTGCATTGGTGGTTGAACCCGAAGATACCAACATGGTAAATATTGGTAATTTGGTCATCGACAAAGAGCGGTATTTGATTCGGATCGACGAAAACGAAATGGTTTTACCCCGGAAAGAGTTTGAATTGCTATCGCTACTGGTTTCAAAACCGGGGAAAGTATTTACACGCGAAGAAATTTATTCGTCGGTGTGGGGCGAAAATGTGGTGGTTGGCGATCGTACAATCGACGTTCATATTCGTAAATTGCGCGAAAAAATCGGCAACGAACACATTAAAACCCTCAAAGGAATTGGATATAAATTTGTGGAATAAATGCGGCTTTAGATAAAGTAGATCACAAAATATAAAACGGAGAATCCTAAGAAGTAACCTGCAATTAACTGTTGCAGGTTATGTTTTTTTAAGACCAGCCGTGCCGTTCCGATTAAACCCGAAACCAACACAACAGATATTATAATCCAAAACGGATTGGTTCCGGTTCGAAACGAAACCGCAAAAAGAGTTCCGGTTAACCCGCCAATGGCCGCCATGTGCATGCTAATTTTCCATTTAAAAGAAATAAGTACCAGTAAAACAATTACGATGGCCGAGGCAAGTAAAAAAAGTTTAAAAACCGGATACGCTTTTAAGCGATCTAAAAGCATGTAACCGATATAATAGAAAATACCCGACGAGATGAGTGGTACAATCCGATCCTGACTTTTATTCATTGCCAGATCAAATTTTGGATTTAGCGCTAAAACGGCCACCGAAATCAGCGGTAAAATCGCTGTCGAGAAAAGGACAACCAGTAAAACGTATCGTTTAATGTCCCAAATAATTGCCGAATAATAAAACCCGGCATGAAAAAGTAAAAAGAATCCAAGTGTTGGAATCAGAATGGGATGAAAAATAATGGAAAGTACTTTCGAAATTTTTTCCGGCATATTAAAGCTCTTTTCTTAAACGTGCCACCGGAATGCCAAGTTGCTCGCGGTATTTTGCTACGGTTCTGCGCGCTATGTTATACGATTTTTCTTTTAAAATCTGGGTGAGTTTTTCGTCGGTGAGTGGCTTGCGTTTGCTCTCGTTTTCGATGCACTCCTGCAAAATTGTTTTTATCTCGCGCGTCGAAACTTCCTCGCCGTCGTCTTTCTGAAGTCCTTCAGAAAAGAAATATTTTAAAGGATAAATTCCGAAGTGCGTTTGTATGTATTTGCTGTTTGAAACCCTCGAAATGGTTGAAATATCGAGATGTGTTCTTTCTGCAATGTCTTTCAGAATCATGGGGCGCAACTTGGTTTCGTCGCCCTCTAGAAAATATTCTTTTTGAAAACTTATGATTTCCGACATGGTGAGCAACAAAGTCGTTTGTCGTTGCTGAATGGCATCGATAAACCATTTTGCCGAGTCCATTTTTTGTTTTACAAAAAGCATGGCCTCCTTGTCGTTTTTTTTATTGTTTTTCTGCGATTCGCTTAAATTACGAAGCATGTCTTGGTAGGCATCGTTGATAACCAGGTTGGGCACATTTCGTTGGTTGAGCGAAAGGTTTAAATCGCCATCAATACTGTCTAAAATAAAATCGGGGACAATGTGCTGATTCGATTTATTTAAAGGATTGCTATACGAACTGCCCGGTTTCGGATTGAGTTTTAACAACTGACCAATTCCTTCTTTTAATTCCTCTTCCGAAATTTCGAGCTTACTCTGAATTTTTGAATAATGCTTTTTGGTAAATTCCTCAAAAAAATCTTTTACAATGGTTTTTGCCAAAGTAAGATTGTTGCTGTTTTTTCGGTTGAGTTGAATCATCAAACATTCTTTCAAATTTTGAGCTCCAACTCCGGGCGGATCAAGTTGTTGGATTTCCTTCAGAATTTTTAGAAGTTCTTCTTCCTGAACCTCAATGTTGAGATTAAATGCCAAATCGTCGGAAATCGACATTAAATCGCGCCGCAAATAACCATCGTCGTCGATGTTGCCAATAATGTATTCGGCCAAATCTTGTTGGTCGTCGTTTAACGCCAATAAACCAAGTTGTTCGTATAAAAACTCATGAAAAGTAGTTCCCACCGAAAACGGAACATCGATGTATTTTTCGTCTTTCGAATAATTGTTGGCATTTAAGCGGTAGGAGGGAATGTCGTCGTCTTCGAAATAATCGTCGAACGAAAACTCTTCATTATCCGCATCCTTTACATTTTCCGAATCCTGTATCGAATTGTCGTCGTCTTGTCCCGGGTTATCGTCTTCCAGTTCGAGTACCGGATTTTCTTCGAGTTCCTTTTTAATGCGCTGTTCGAGTTGCATAGTTGGGATTTCCAAAAGTTTAATCACCTGAATTTGCTGAGGCGACAACTTCTGAAGCAGCTTCTGTTGTAATGATAGTTTTTGCTCCATATCCCAATTATTTACTCCGTAAATTTAGTATTTTTTTCGGAGTGGTTGTGCTATTTTTTTGTTAGAATTCAGCACTTTTGGGTGTGCGCGGAAATGCAATTACATCTCTGATGTTACTCATTCCGGTTACAAATAATATAAAGCGCTCAAAACCAAGGCCAAACCCACTGTGTTCTACCGTTCCAAAACGGCGGGTATCCAGGTACCACCACATTTCTTCGGCCGGGATGTTCATTTCTTTCATCCGGGTTTCCAGTTTTTCAAGGTTCTCTTCGCGTTGCGAACCGCCAATAATTTCACCGATTTGCGGGAAGAGCACGTCCATTGCACCAACGGTTTTTCCGTCGTCGTTCTGTTTCATGTAAAACGCTTTTATGTCTTTGGGGTAATCGGTTAAAATTACCGGGCAATTAAAATGTTTTTCCACTAAATAACGTTCGTGTTCGCTTTGTAAATCGATTCCCCATTCCACCGGAAACTGGAATTTTTTCTTTTTGAAAGGTTTTGAATTTCGTAAAATATCGATTGCTTCGGTATATGTAATACGTATAAAATCGTTGTTTAACACAAACTCCAGTTTTTCGATTAAATTCATCGAACGCTGGTCTTGTGGTTTGTTTTTTTCTTCTTGCTGTAAACGACCGGCCAAAAACTGAAGATCGTCCATGCAATTTTCAAGTGCATATTTTATACACGACTTTAGAAATTCCTCGGCCAAATCCATGTTGTCTTTCAGGTCGTAAAAAGCCATTTCAGGTTCGATCATCCAAAACTCGGCAAGGTGGCGGGTTGTGTTCGAATTTTCGGCTCTGAAAGTTGGTCCGAATGTATAAATTTCGCCCAGTGCCATTGCACCCAGTTCGCCTTCGAGCTGTCCGGAAACGGTTAAGTTGGTCGCTTTTCCGAAAAAATCCTGGGCGTAGTCGATGTCGCCGTTTTCTGTTAAAGGCGGATTTTTAGGATCGAGAGTACTTACCCGAAACATTTGTCCTGCACCTTCAGCATCGCTGGCTGTTACAATTGGCGTATGTAAATAATTAAATCCTTTTTCGTTAAAAAATTTATGAATGGCAAAAGCCATGGCATGACGAATTCTGAAAACTGCACTAAAAGTGCTGGTCCGAAAACGTAAATGTGCATTTTCTCTCAAAAATTCGAGCGAATGTCTTTTGGGCTGAATCGGATATTTGTCGGGATCGGCACCACCAAGTAATTCAACTTTTTGTGCCATCATTTCTATTCTTTGTCCGCTTCCGGCAGACTCGGCCAATTCTCCGACAACAGAAATTGCAGCGCCGGTGTTAATGTCGCGCAAAAGTGCATCATCAAAATTATTAACATCAACAACCACCTGAAGATTGTGAATGGTAGAACCATCATTTAAGGCAATAAAATTTACATTTTTACTCCCGCGTTTTGTTCTCACCCAACCTTTGGCAACTACTGTTTTGCCTGCTTCTCCGTTTTGAAGGATGTCTTTAATCTTAACTCGTTTCATCTCGTTATAATTTAAATTTTAAAGGTACCCGATGGATCTCTCGATGAAAATTAAGTTAGCTTTATTAAATCTTGCAACTTAAATTTCATGTTCGTTTCATTTCTTGTACCGCTTTAAATGCTTAACATTTTTGTTTTAAAGGATGCAAAAATACATTTTTATCGCTGATAAGCGGTGTCTCGGCGTTCAAATTGTGTATTGTTTTGACAAAATGATAAAATAAAAAACCACCTGCTAAAAAACAGATGGTTTTCGTTTTCGAATTGATTGATTATTTTTCTTCTCGTTCAAGAAGAAATTTAAACTCCAGATAATCATTCGAAATTACCTGAAGTTGTTTTTTCAGATTATTTTCTTTCCAAAGTTCCGGGTACAGGTACAGTTGCTTTTGCGATGTAACCAATGTTGCCCATGATGTAGGTGTCAGGACCCAGTTTCATGTCTGAGTTCATCATTTCTTCGAAAGTAACTTCTTTTCCGGTGTACGCAGAAACACGACCCATAATCGCTGTCATTACCGAATTGGCAGTTTCTTCAGCTTCATTAAAAGGAATGTTCTGGCGGATACAGGTAATTAAATCGATGTGTTCCTGAACGTATGGATTTTTATCGGTGTCTGCTTTTGGAGCTTCGTACAATTGATTGCCGGAAGCATCCAGAATTTGACATTTACCACCTGCAGTTGTTGCTCTTGCTTTCGACCCGTGGAAGGTTTCGTAAACACCACCGTCGCAGCTGTTAATCTGGCGACACATACTGTGGATCTGACGGCCATCTTCCATTACATAATCAACACTGAAATTGTCGTACTGATCTCCGGTTACTCTGCGCTGGCGCGAGCCAAAACCCAACGCTTTTACCGGGTGAGCACCAAAGTACCAGTTGGCTACATCGATATTGTGAACGTGCTGCTCAACAATATGATCTCCTGAAAGCCATGTCCAGTTTACCCAGTCGCGAATCATCCATTCCATTTCAGTCCAGCTTGGATTATTGTCGCGGTGCCACAATTTTCCGCCGTTCCAGTAAACATTTCCTGAAATCAGGTTTCCAATTCCATTGTTGTCGTTTAATTCTTTAAAAAGATCGATGTATTTTTTCTCGTGACGACGTTGTGTTCCGGTAACTACTTTTAATCCGGCAGCGTCGGCCATTTTTGCAGCTGTAATTACCTGGCGAACTCCAACTGGATCAACCGCAACCGGTTTTTCCATAAACACATGTTTGCGTGCCTTTACTGCAGCTTCGAAATGCTCAGGACGGAATTTTGGAGGAGTTGCAAGAATTACAACATCAACATCAGAGGCGATCACTTTTTCGAAAGCATCGAATCCAACAAAAATATTTTCTTTTGCTATGTCAAGATCTTTTTGGGTTTTTAGTTTTCTTTCCAGATCATCAACACGATCCTGGAAAACATCGCCAAGTGCAGTTACAGTAACTGTGGCACCACCAGCTTCTAAATAGTTGAATGCTGCACCGGAACCACGTCCACCACAGCCAATAATTCCTGCTTTAAGAACTGTTCCTTCCGGCACTGTTCCCAGCATTGGAGGGAAATTGTATTCTCTTGGAGTCCAGGCAAGTGCTCCTGCATTTGCCGATTCGCCGCCACCAGTTGTACACGACGATAATGTTCCCACTCCCATAGCTCCGGCGGCGCCAACGGCTGCTGCTCCGGCTAAGAATTTTCTTCTCGAAAAGTTATTTTCACTCATGATAAAATATTTTAGTTGAATTTAGGATTCTAAAAATATTAATTTTTTCCCGTTTTTTCATCAAATTCACAAACAACTCTAAAACTTATGTAATTACAGTCGGAAAGCCACCAAATACTTTTGGGCATTTGTGGGTCGGTTTTCATCCATGCTACGCTTTGTGTAAAGTCGCGCGAAGCACTTCTAACTTCACCAATTTCGCTTTTAAAAGAGCCGCCTCTAACTACATGTTCTTCGCCGCTTGCCGGACCTTTTGGATCGGTTGCTCCATTTTGTAATTGTTCGTATGCATCTTCGGCGTACCAATCTAAACAATATTCAGCTGCGTTGCCCAACATATTTTTTAGTCCGAATGGATTGGCTTCTACCATTTTGGGCTCCGCAGTTTTTAGCTGACTGTTTTTATCGAATATAATATACTTGTTAATTTCTTCATTGTTACCACCAAAAAGTTTTCCAAAGAAACCTTTTGCTTCAAAATCTTTCGGATTGCCAGCTATAAAAAATGGTGTTGAAGTACCGCCTCGAGCAGCATATTCCCACTCGGCCTCTGTTGGTAAACGATATGTTTTTCCGGTAACCTGCGATAACCATTTGCAAAAAGTTTCGGCAGAGTGGTAACTCATTGTGATGGCCGGACGACTTCCCAGTCCCCAGTTTTGATCGGGTTGCCCGTAAGGAGGAGTTGGTCCCGAAATGGCATCAATATCTGATTCGGTTCTCGATCCTTCGGTGTCTGTCGATCGTCCTTCGGCTGCAGTTGCACTATAAAATGCCAGGTAAGTGTCCCAGGTAACTTCTACCTCGGCCATAAAATACGGACTGAGTTTTACTTCCTTTTGCGGACTTTCGTCGGCTTTGTGGAATTGTTCCTTTTCCGGACTTCCGATGGTAAAAGTTCCTCCCGGAATCGCTTTCATATTTAACGAAATGGTTGTTCCTGGAATGGTTTCAGTAAAATCTTCGTGAGCGGTAACCTTTGCTGCTGCTGTAAATTTTTCCAGATTTTCGTTGCCGGTACTTCCGAATTGAACATTTTGTGCGTGCAGCGCATTCGGATCGTAATGCCCGACATTGAGGTGACAATTAATGCAGAGTAGTTCTTCTTCGTTCTGTGAGTAATAAAGGTGTGCATCCTGTCCCTTTTTTGTTAGGGTCAAAGGGAAAATATTTGAATGACAATTGATGCACGACTCGTCGAAAACAAAGTGCTGTGCTTGTTCTAATATCGATTTTGCCTCCCAGTTAAAGTCGGCACTGTCTTTAAATATATATCCGTATAAATCTCTTGACGAGGCAATAATTTTTTCTTTTAGGTAGCCTTGTCCTTTTGGTGGTAAATGACAGTCGACGCAACCAATGTGAATGCCAACCCTTGTATCGTAATGAACAGATCGTTTCCACGAATCAAAAACATGAGGATGAACGTGGCACATTTCGCACGATTCGTTGGTGGAGGTAGCTTCAATTGCCTTGTTGGAATAGATCGAAACAAGGATTCCAAGAACAAATCCTATAAATATAACGAGGAGTAATTTTTTTCTTAAAAATTTGCCGAAACGTTTTAGCATATTTTATCGGTTTAGAATTTAGGTTATTTAAATTTTTCAAAAATGCTCCCAAATTTAATAATTAATTACACGATTTTTGATTTTAATGCATTTTAAAAAGAATTTAGAAGCAATAAATTAAGCGACTTTAAATGTTTGCATTTTCGCATCAGCTTAATTATAAAGACGTCTAAAATTTCGTAAGTACCTATTTCGGAGGTAACAGAATATAAAAACATGACTTTATTAAGAGACATACATTTTCAATCTTTGGTGTTCGACGAAAAACACGGATTACTTCTCCCGAGTTCTTGTGATTGTATTAACGATGCTTTAGTGTGTTTTAAAAGGAGGAACTTATTAACCTGAGTTCGATATAAAATTAATGGCTCAAAT